>JAHIVM010000314.1 GCA_018816665.1 Candidatus Zixiibacteriota bacterium | reverse complement strand
GTCACAGGAAGGGCTCCTCCAAAAAAGGCTGTCCAAGCTATTGAACGGAATGAAAGTCTCCCCCGTCGGAAGCCTGATCAGTATCTCTGTCGGCAGCGGTTTTTCCTTCAGCGAAAAGCACTGGCTTGATTCTTTGGATGCACTACTCGCGAGGATGAAGCCGGGACTTGTCATAATTGACTCTCTCATTCGTGTCCATAGTGCCGAGGAGAACTCTGCCACGGATATGGCGCGGGTCTTCAGGAAGATGAAAAGACTGACTGTGAAGTATGGGATAACCATCGTTGTCGCCGATCACCTTCGCAAGAGTATTGGAGACGAATCTTACGATATCGGCTCGGCCTTAAGGGGTAGTGGCGATAAAAGAGCATTCGTTGACACTCTTATGCTACTGCAAATCTCAGACGGGGCCTTGGTAGTACATCACCCTAAGTCGCGATACGCTCTTTCTCTTCCCAGTTTTGGCTGCCAGATAGAAGACCTTAGCGAAGCCGCCACTGTAGTGACCTTCACCGGATTCAAACGAACCAACAGTGGGGCGCACAACCAAGCTGACCAAACTAGAGTCCTAAAAGTCTTGAGCGACGATTGGCTAACTCGACAGAGTTTGCTAGACAAGTGCATAGAAATCGGAATCAAGAGGGACAGGGTCGACGAAATCCTCAGGGAGTTGGTTCAGTCGGACCAGATCGAGCGATCTGATAGGAAGCTTACGCCGGGACCAGGCGGCAAACAAGCCCTGTACCGACTGCGTCACGACACGAATGATGTTCAAACTGATGAATAGAGGTGAATCAATGGAAAAACTAATGACACCGGAAGAGGTCGTCGAGTGGCTTGGCATCAAGCTCTCGACCCTGTATGCATGGACACACCAGAAGGCGATTCCCCACGTCAAGCTTGGGAACCTACTCAGGTTCCGAAAGAATGACATACTGAAGTGGCTTGAATCTCGATCAGTCAAGGGGCGGAAGACAACAAGGATTGACATTCGGGATCTGTTGTAGTGATATCCTCAATCGAAGTCCAAACGATCAACAGCGCCGGCAAGATGATCCGGAGCCAGGTGAGCGTAGATCATAGTCGTTTGGATGTCGGAGTGACCTAGCAGCTTCTGGACGGTCGGAAGGTCTATGCCTTTCATCACTAGGTGGCTCGCGAATGTATGACGCAGGCTGTGAATCTTGGTAACACCTTCCAAACCTGCCCTTTTCGCCACTCGAATCAGGTCCTTCCTTAGATTCCGTGACAGCGGTCCCTTGCCCGGCTCTCCGAAAACAAAATCATCCCCCCGTGCACCTTTCTTCCGCACGTTTTTGAGAAGATCGATCATGCGTTGATGAAGGGGAATTTCCCTTTCTCCTGCCTTGGGAATCCAGAAGTCCTTCCTCCGAACGTGGAGTTTGGCACGTTTGAAATTCACATCCGACCATTGCAGGTTGATCAACTCTCCCAGTCTCATCCCGGTGTTAAGGAACGTGTAGAAAATCGGGTGCAACCGTTCGCCGGCATTGTCCAGCAGCAATTCGATCTCCTCGGAAGTCAGGAATCTTGGCGGCTTGGAGTCGTTGACCTTTAGCATACGTACGTTTCTCGCGGGGTTTTCGGCACACAGGTCGTTCTTGATTCCATAGTTGAAGATCGAACGCAATGTCTTGATCTCGTAGTTAAGCGTGCGTGACTTAGCCTTCAGTTTATTCCTCGGCACTCTACAGGCCAGTTCCTCTGGCAGGTCCGCCTTGCGAGGATCTACAGTGCGCCTGAAGTACTTGTACTTCTCGAATAGGTTTGGGTTCAGCTGAGAAACCGTCTTCACGTTGTGACGTTCGAGCGCGAGAAACAACGTGAAGTTGTCTATCACGTTTTGATATCGTCTGCTGGTGGAGGCTTCGTGATTGGTACGAGAGTACGCCATGAACTCGCGGAAGAGATCGCTTAGAGTCGCATCTGGCTTGTCGAAGTCAAGCTCCTGGCGCTCAAGTTTGACCTCAAAATCCTTGAGTGCGAGCTCCGCAATTCTCTTCGACGTACCGAGGGGTCTGCGGACCCGCCGGCCGTTCACCACAAGATTGAGGTAGTACTTATTTCCTCGCTTGTATATGCTGCCCATCACAAATTCCTTTCCAAAAAACGGCGTCACAAAACCGTCACAAGGCCTGTCATGAGCAATATACGCGGTGGTTAAGTTGTTGTCAATGATTGGGTTAATAAAAAAATAGCGGTGCAGGGACTTGAACCCCGGACACGCGGATTATGATTCCGCTGCTCTAACCAACTGAGCTACACCGCCATCTCTAATCTCGTTCGAGGCCGGAATTTATCAAAAATACTCCGTTTGTCAAGTGATTATGATACACCCCCCAAGACCTGCGAAACAACTTCACCAACCGTCGTTCCTGTCGACCAAAGCCCGCACTCAACCATCGCCGCAACCACCCCACCACTTTCCCTATCCAGCTGTTCCGGCATCAACCCCCCTCCGAGGCCGGATCGGCCCACCTCCCCATCTCACATCCGGCCCAGGCGGCGAACCTGGCCTCTCCTCACTACCCCGCGACAACCCGGCCACCAAACCCCGGCTGCCGATGCGCCAGGGACTGCCTCAGGAGTCCCTGTCGATCCGTTCAATACGACCTCCATCGCTCATCACCAATCCCAATCTCCCCCAAAGAAAAAGGCGGCCCGCAAGCCGCCATATGAGACCCTTCACATAAACCGAAAAGAAGAAAGGAGTTCCCCCTCACTAGGAACTCCTTTATCCCCACCTCTTAATTACCCTTCACCGCCATACTGCGTTTAAGTAAGAGTAACTAACTTCAGCCCCCATATAATCAAATCCCATGCCAAAACCGAGCGCCCAGCCAAAATCCACCCCTAACAACCACAACAAAAACAACTTAGCGCAAACGAGCAGACAGCGGGCTAGCCGCACAATAAGGCACAACGCAACAGCTGCGCTGGCACTCGTACGCCATCACCCGCTCAATACCTAATCTCTTCATGTGGGATAACAACTTACATGACGCAGGATCTGCGGACCCAGAAACCCGCAGATCCCGGTTGTTTTCGCATAAATCAGCAGAATCTGCGCCTACTGGCGCTTCCTGGCCAGATGCACCGACATCCCGTGCAGATCATGAGCCGCCTCCATCAACGACTCCGATATCACCGGATGCCCGAAAATCAGACCTCCCAACTGCGTAACCGTCAGCCCCCGGTTGATCGCCAGGGCCGCCGGATGAATGATCTCAGTCGCATGAATCCCCACTACATGCACACCCAACAGCTCGTCGGTCTTTTTGTCACCGATGATCTTCACCTCACCGGCAATCTCGTTCTCCGCATGTGCCTTGCCCAGCGCCCGGAGCGGGAACTTGCCAATCGAAACCTCATGCTTCTCCGCGGCCTCCTTCTCGGTCATTCCCACCGAGGCCACCTCCGGATGCGTGAATATCACCGAGGGAACACCCAGATAGTTCTTGGCAGCCTTTTCGCCCAGACAATTGTCTACCGCCACCGAACCATCGTGAGTCGCCGTATAGGCCAACAGAATCTCCCCGCGCACATCCCCGATAGCATAGATGTTTTTGATATTCGTCCGCATGTCCCTGCCGGTCTTGATCGAACCGTTCTTGTTGAGTTCGACCCCAACCTCCTCCAGGCCCAACTCCTCGGTATTGAAGGCGCGGCCTACCGAAACCAGAGCCTGATTGGCATCAATCGATGAGCCGTTGGACAACCGGGCCTGAATACCCTGCTCGCCCGGCACAATACCATCCACCCGGGTCTTTACATGCAGCTTGATCTTGAGCTTCTTCAACTCGCGCTCGATCAACTTCGACGTATCCTCATCTTCCATTGGCAGGGCGTGATCCATCATTTCCACCATCTCGACCCTGACATCCAGCATGGCCAGCATGAAGGCCCATTCGCAACCAATCACTCCGGCCCCAATAATCAGCATGGACTCCGGAAGATTCTCCAACTCCAGCAGATGATCCGAGGTCAAAATCCGACGGCCATCGATCGGAAACGCCGGGATGTTGATCGGACGAGAACCGGTGGCAATAATAATATTGTCCGCCTTGAGTCGGGTCTCAGTGCCGTCATCGGCAACGACATTGACATGGTTGGCATCGGCCACCCGGCCGAATCCCTGGTAGTGTTTGACACCGTGCGATTTAAACAACTGGGCAATACCGCCCACCAGACCACTGACAATCTTGTCCTTGCGCGTCAACATCGCCGGCCAGTCATAAACCGGCGGCGCGGCCAGCTTGATGCCGAATGATTCAGCATGCTTCATATGCGTGTACTGGGCCGCCGAAGCTATCAGGGCTTTCGACGGAATACAGCCGCGATTAAGACAAACACCGCCCAGTTCGCGGTCTTCCACAACCGCCACCGAGGCACCCTTCATGGCCGCCCGGATGCCGGCCGTATAGCCTCCGGGGCCGCCGCCGATTATAACAATCTGATAGTGTTCTATGATGATACTCCTTGCTTATGTTCATCCCGACGGCAGGTAATCTACGCCCTGTATTTCCCCTTGGCAAGGCCGGGAATACAAAAAAGGACCGACCCCGTTAGGGTCGGTCCTCGCTTTCGCCACAGTTGGAGATCAACTGCCGGCAGTAAACGTGATGATAACCCTTACTGAGTCGACGGTGAAGTTGGTATAGGCTCCACCTTCAGCCACGCCATAGTAATGGAACCGTCCCGCCTCCGCCACATCCTTGATATACTCTACATTCTTGATCTGGCTGAGAGACATCCCGTACGTGACATGCGTCGCAGTGCCGGGACCGGCCGCCAGGACCAGGTTGTCCAGCACCTGAGTGGCGTTGTCATCAACGTCCTCGTAGTTGTCATATGTCGGCTGATCAGCATCATCCAGATATACGTTGAAGGTCATCTCGTTGGCCATGTTGTTGGTCAGCCACATTTCAAAGCCGACCACATCGATCCGTTGAATGTCTTCCTGGTGTTCCTCCCAGGTCTCTGTCGTTGTCACATCAACCATATAATGGTAGAAGCCCGTCGCGGTTGAGAACGAAAACATGTAGTCAACCACGAACGTTCCCGACAGAATGCACCCGGCAAGCGTAAGAGTGACAATCAACAGACCGAAAAGCGATACCTTGCTTGTTCTGTTTTTCATGATTGTCATCTCCTACTTTCCACCAAAGCAGTAATTTAGACCACCCGTGATAGCCAGGGCTTTCCTGGATCCACCACCGTCTACCGTGGTCACATGCAGCTTGGAACGAACATCAAACGCAACATTCGGCGTCAGACCAATGGCAAGGCCAACTCCGCCGGAACCGCCGAAACGCGAACCGGTGTCGTCCATTGCCCCAAGATCATCGTTCGTTGCCTTGTAGAAGCCCAGGCCGGCCACAAAAAACGGCCGCACACCCGACTCTCCCATGTTGTTGCCAAGCGTGGCATCCAGACCAAAACCAGTGATCTTCGAGCCGTCGATATCAAAGTCGAATTCGGCGAAGTCCGGAGATCCGTACTTCGTAATCCACAGCTTGGGCTCCAACTGAATGATTGGTAATACCCGTAACTGCGCCCGAAACTCAAATATCGAACCGGCACTCTGGTCATCCTGAGCGATTGGTATCTCACTCCCCCCCGACACACCAATTCCGAGCCTTGGAGCTTCTGCCATGATGGATGTTGTCGTCAGGAGACACACTCCCAACACCACTAGCAGTTTTCTCACAAACGCTCCTCCCTCCGATTGAGCATAAAGTTATGAGCTGGTTACACCTAATCTTATTCATTTCTATCCCGATTGTCAATGTAACAAATGGCCCGGCAAGCGCTTGTGGTCAGCCATGGTCGTTTTCGCCGACGCCCCAACCGCCCGCCTGGAAGCCTGCTCCGACTATATCTACGACACGGTATTGCGCTATGATTGAAAAACTGTGTCCAAAGTCGGAAAAACTGCTTGACAATTCCGCCAAACCTCGTATAATAGGCCGCTTTTGTTAAACAAAAAGGTTGGGTATATTAAACCCGGAAAATTCAAACAGCGAGCGGCGGACCGTTGCAACTCAATATCGGCCAAAAGATTAAAGCTCTCAGACTGGCTTCGAACCTTACCCAGACAGAACTGGCGGACCGGGCCAATCTTACCAAGGGCTTTATTTCTCAACTGGAGAACGACCAGACATCTATCGGGGTCGACTCTCTGGCCGATATGCTGGAGGCCCTCGGCGTCTCGCTGACCGAGTTTTTTTCCGACGATACCGATGTCCAGGTAGTGTTCTCTCCCGAGGACCGTGTCGCGGTTGAGGGCAAAGGGGCCGAAAGTTTCGAACTGCTGGTCCCAGGTTCCACCAATAACATGATGGACCCCATCATGTTGACGCTGGGTGCCGGGGAACGGCTGGAAGAGGGCGATCCCCACCCGGGCGAACAGTTCGGATATATTCTCGACGGAGCGGTCACCTTGCGGCTGGGAAAAACGTTGCATCACGTGCCGCGACATCATTGCTTCCATTTCAAAGCGGATCAGACCCATCAACTCATAAACAGTGGCAAACGGCCGGCCCGGATCCTCTGGATCGTGGCACCGCCGCAAATGTAACCACTCACCCTAGCATAGCGAAAGGAGGGATCAAGAATGAAGACGCTCGGACGCCATCTTATTGCCGAATACGCGGAGTGTAACCCGGAACGCCTCGATGATACCGGATTCATCAAAACCTGTATGATGGAAGCTGTCCGAAAGTCGGGCGCCACCATCGTTGATTCCGTCTTTCATCGCTATGCTCCTCAGGGCGTATCCGGGGTTGTGGTCATCGCCGAATCCCATATGTCCATTCATACCTGGCCCGAATACGGCTATGCCGCAGTCGACTTTTTCACCTGCGGTCAGACGGTTGACCCATACAAGGCTTATGCGTACCTCAAAGAGATGCTGGAGAGTACCGACGGCGCTCTCACCGAACTCGACCGGGGCATTCCCTCGGAAAAACATGAAGTGATCAATCACAAGCCGGTGCCGGTCGGGATCAAGCTGTCTGCCGCCGCCGGGCAATAGCCAGGGAGACCTCTCATGACCCATTCCATAGATTTCTCCAGCCTGGGGACAACCACCCTGCTCCGGGGCGGCAAGGGTGATTATGTCCGCGATCTCTTCCTCGACCGGAAAGTGACCACGCCGGTGTTGTTGATTTCGCGTTCCGAGGTGAGACAGAATTACGACGCTATCCGTGCCGCCATCCCCCGGGCTGCCGTCCACTACGCCGTGAAATCGAACAATCACCAGGCTATCGTCAGCGAAATCCGGACCCAGGGAGGAAACTTCGACATCTGCTCAGCAGCCGAGATTGATACCATCCTGCGCACCGGAATATCTACTTCCGAGGTTATCCACAGCCACCCGATCAAATCACAGCATGAGTTTGACTACGCGGTTGAGAAGGGTGTGCGGATTTTTGTCGTTGACAACCCCGAGGAGGTAAAAAAACTCGCCCGGTACAGCGACACACGGCTGAAAATACTCATCCGCTTCCGTATCAACACCAACACGCGGGCGGTTGTCAACCTGCAATACAAATTCGGCTGCACTACCGATGAAGTCCTGCCCCTGGCCCGCCAGATTAAAGAAGCCGGACACGATTACTATGGCCTGTGTTTCCATATCGGCTCGCAGTGCATCTACCCGGAAAACTACGTCATTGCCATCGCCGCCGCCCGGGGACTGATCACCACGCTCAACAATCACGGTCTGCCGACCAGCATGCTTGATATTGGCGGCGGCTTTCCGGTCGAGTATGTTGAACCCTACCCGCCTATCGATGAGTTCTGCGCCCCCATCCGGGATGCGCTCGATGCACACATCGCCCCCGACATCAAAGTCGTGTGCGAGCCCGGACGGTACATCTCTGCCAGCCCGGTTACTCTGGTATGCAGCGTGGTGGGCAAAGCACTCCGTGACGGCAAAATGTGGTATTATCTCAATGATGGCCTCTACTCTACCTTCAGTGGTATCGTGTTCGACCATTGCCAGTACCCCGTCGTCACCAACCTGCGCGGGAAGGAAAAACTGTCGGTACTCTCCGGACCAACCTGCGATTCGTTCGATGTCATGTACGACGGCCTCATGATTCCCGAACACAATATCGGCGACATCATGGTCTTCCCCCTTACGGGAGCCTACTGCGCCGTTTCCGGCTCCGACTTCAACTCACTGAAACGGCCTGACTACGTAATTATCGACTGAGCGCGAGGACGACTATGGAAAAGAAAGCTTCGACACCGGCACTGCATATCAAAGAAGAAGGCATGGACGACCTGTGGAATGTCTGGTATTCGGAGCTTCACGACGGTACTTCCGGTCTCACGTTGAAAGTCGATCGCGTTCTGGAATCCCGCAAGTCGGACTTTCAACGCATAGACGTTATCGAAAACAACGACTTCGGCAAAACGCTTGTGCTCTACGGCTCTCTCATGGTGTGCGAAAACGACAACAACTCGTACAATGAGATGATCACTCATGTACCGCTGTTTGCGCATCCCGCCCCAAAACAGGTCCTGATCATCGGCGGCGGCGATTGCGGTGCCCTGACCGAAGTCATGAAACACCCCGAGGTGGATCGCTGCGTTATGTGCGAAATCGATCAACAGGTCGTGGAAACCACTCGCCGACATCTCCCGTTTCTGACCGTGGGAACCGATGACCCTCGGGCGGAGTTGAAGTTCGCCGACGGCAAGAAACATATCGAGGAAACGGACGAATCCTATGACATCATCCTGCTGGACCTCTCTGATCCCGTAGGCCCCGCAGCGGCGCTGTTCCAGAAAGAGTTTCACCAGCGCGTGCACGATCGTCTCACTGACAACGGCATTCTGGTGGCCCAGTCCGAATCACCGTTTTATAACAAAAACACCGTGCGACAGATGTACGCCAATCTCAAAAGCATCTTCCCGATCGTCCGCATGTACACCTGTTTTATGCCCATTTATCCGTCGGGCTACTGGTCGTTTGCCTTCTGCAGCAAGGGGCCGGACCCGATCAAGGATCTTGATGCCGCCCGCTATGAGGCACTCCGGCTGACGACCAGGTACTACAATCTCGATGTCCACCGGGCCGCCTTCGCGCTGCCTCAATTTGTCCGAGAACTGGTAGACTAGGCGAGTCCGGCAGCGGCCGGGAACCGTCGCGGGGCGGCTCCTGATCCGCATCACTCAACGGTCATCGTCTGAGGAAAGATATGCGCTCCCCGGTTTGTGTCATCCAGAATCACCCGGTGGAATCCGCCGGAACAACCGTCGACTTCCTCGCCGACCAACAGATACCCTTCACGGAAGTGCATACCTATCGCGGCGATCCCTTCCCCGCCCTCGAGAACATCGCCGCCGTCCTCGTCATGGGCTGCCCCACCTCGGTGACGGAACTTGAGCATCACCCGTTTCTAATAGCTCTCCGGTCATTCGTCAGCGAGGTCGTGCGACTCAACACTCCGTTCCTCGGTGTGTGTTTTGGGGGCCAACTGCTGGCCCGTGTTCTGGGCGCTCAGGTACGACGAAACCCGGTCCGCGAAATCGGTGTGTACCGGACTCGACTCACCGGCGCCGGCCGGACCGATCCGCTGTTCCGCGGCTTTGAACCGGAATTCGATGTTTTCCACTGGCACGGCGATACTTTCGACATTCCCTCGGTCGCCACCCTCCTGGCAACGGGCGAAACCTGCACGAACCAGGCCTTTCGGCGCGGCATGGCCGTGGGACTGCAGTTCCACCTCGAGACGTCGTCTGCCGATGTTCCCCTGTGGTGCGATGAGTACGCACGTGAGCTGGACGAAGAGGGCAAAACCAAGGCAGACATCGTGAGGTCATTCGAGAACTGCGCCCAGGCCCTGCAAACAGCCAACTACCGACTGTTGAACAACTTCTTCGCGACAATACGGTAGCAATCAGGGCAAAAAAGACCCCGACTCGCAGGAGCCGGGGCCGTTGATTCACGTCACTGACCGAGACTAGAACATCTCGTACAGGGCAGAAATTCTGAAATTCATGTCGCCGTCGCCATACCCGGAGATAAAGTCAAAGCCGTTCAGGAACAGCTCAGGATCGGTTTCCGTGTCGACGTGCAGGCGGCCCCAATGGAAGCCAAAACCGAGATAGGTATCATTTTCGACATCCTTGAACTTCTCAATGTCCTTTTCGGTCTCAATGTTCCAGTACGAAGTCGCACCAAAACGCACATCCATCCACTTAAAGACCTGGCCTTCAAAGCCGAGCTTGAAGTATGGGATCGTCACGGTGGACAACTCACTCTCGGAGAGAATCATCGTATCTCCGACAATGTCGTACTCATCGTAGTCGGTGCTGTACTTTCTGTACATGACACCAAAGTCCATTACGGCCAGCAGATCCGGTCCGGTAACGTAGTTGAGACCGATACCGCCGTCAAAGCCAAAACGGGTCTGGCTCACTTTGTCGGTCTCAGCCGGATCGTCTTCGGACGGGGCTGTGGCGCCGCGCTTGCCGATGCCAAATCCGGCGTGCGGTACCAGCGTCACCTTCGGGCTGCGCACCCAGAAGTAGCGGCCTTCCAGATCCATATCGTAGTAACCATCGGGTTCCACTACCGTACCGCCGGTGTCATCTTCCCAGCAGAAGGAACCGAGACCAAGGTTCAGAGCGACATCCCACTGACCCGTCAGAGCCTCGGTCAGGCCGAAACCAAACTGGTAGTATCCAAACGACTGTTTGGCATCGTTGTCGGTCACCTCGTTGCTGTAGCTGCTGCGGAAGTAGTTGAAGCGGAAACCAAAGTTGTTGCCAAACAGAGAGCGACCGTACAACAGGTCAATGCGCTGGTTTTCGCGGTTGTCAAGCAACCAGTCGGCGGGGTCAAAATCCAGGCTACCGCCAACATACAAACTCGGCACCATGCCATAGAAGTTGTTGGTGAAGTAGGTGCCCAGAACCCACGGGTTGTCATCGTTGAATTGCCAGTTGACGCCGAACTTGTAAAATTCGATCGAACTGTTGTCACTGAATTCGGCTGTCGCCAGATTCGGGTAGTTCAACGTCCGCCCCGGGAAGCGGAACACGTTGGCATCGTCGACGACGATGAGATCGTTGTCGCCCATGACGGCGGTGCGCGTGTCAGTTGCAAAAACGGCGCCGCTCATCAGCAGCATCAACCCCATTGCAGCAATAACAAACTTCTTCATGTGTAATCCTCTCTATATTTCCAGGTCTGTGTTGTGTTTCGTGATGTTTGTGTGATGCGTCCGGTCCGCATACTCTTGACATGGCACGGACGATAAAGAAGTATTACGTCATAAGCAATCCTCCATGATGGTGACACGGCAGTAAGATCGCCGACTTCCTGTCCGCGCGATCCGGTAGTCTGTTTATTACCGTCAGAGTACTTGCATTACACCCGTATCCCCGCAATCATTCGAAAGTAAAATCCATTCAATAACGATGACAAGAAAAAAAACAGCCTATCGGCCTTGACCTCAGGCGGGACCCGGATTGCGATTCTGGTGAAAAAAGGACGGTCAGAGATTGAGGTACGGACAGCTGTTACAAGTGCTTGACCCGTTGCCAGATTTCCTCGAGATCATCAAGCGAGTAGTCATCAAACTTCTTGCCGTCGCCCCGGACCTCGTCTTCCAATCGCCCAAAACGATCCCGAAACTTGACCAGCGCCTTTCTGAGCGCCGCCTCAGGATCAACCCGGGACTTGCGGGCAAATGATGCCGCGGCAAACAGCATATCCCCGATTTCTTCAGTCAGGCGTTCCTGCCGATCCGGAGCATCCGAGTTCATCTCCT
>JAHIVM010000313.1 GCA_018816665.1 Candidatus Zixiibacteriota bacterium | reverse complement strand
GGGTTCAGGTGAGTGACTTTGTCGGTATCGCCGATCCAGATTACCAGAAAAAAGTTAAGCGATTGGTATCAAGTATTTTACCCAGCCGACGATTAAACCTTTATGAGTTTCCAGTGGATCGGTGCTCAGCCAGGTGCCGGTCCGCGATCATAAACAACTCAAACAAGGAGTTGAGCATGGCTTACAGAAAAACCAGAACCACTGTGCGTCGCTCGAAACCGCGTAGCACCACTCGCAGCACGACTCGTCGTAACGCCGCCGGTACTCCGTGGTCACGGGAAGAACTCTCGTTCCTGCGCAAGTACTATCGTAACAACGAGACTGCCTGGGTTGCCCGTCAGCTCGGCCGTACCGTGTACTCCGTCCGCTACAAGGCTTCTGATCTGAGCATCAAGAAAGCCAATCCGTCGGTCTGGAGAGGCGCCACTGGTGAGACCTCGGCTCGCAAGCCGATTCGTCGTACCGCTACGAAGAAAACTGCGTGGAATGCGAAGTCCCGTCGGAGTGCTCGTCCGAGCTCCCGTCGTGCCACCACTCGCAAGACCACGGCGCGTCGCAAGAACCGCCGCTAAGTACTCTCGTACTTCGTCAGCCCCTCGGAATTGGGGTTGTTCAAAATAAAAAGCCCGCTTTCATGGCTGAAGGCGGGTTTTTTGATGTCTGTCGGTTACGTACTCAGAAGCGCGGACTATTCAATCCCCGGGGCGGCCGTGTCCGGCATAACCGGCCCGAGCGTATCGTACAGAGGGCTTTCGCCGGGCGTCTCGTCCCAGTACAGAGGCTCATCCTCCTCGTAAGACATGGCCAGTGGCTGCAGCAACAGCGTTTCGGTTTGATCGTCCCGCACTACCGTCACCGTGGCGCCGCCCCGATCGAGACCGGCCAGCGCTTTTTCCACGAAGTCCTTGTGGTTGCGAACCCGGATACCGTCGACCGCTCGAATCGCATCGCCCTCGCGCAACCCGCAGGCATAGGCAAGGCGCAGCAGATCAATTTTATCCACCACCAGCCGATTGGCCTCGTTGACCCGCAATGACACGCCCAATTGCCCTTTGAGCGGCAGGTCCTCGATGAAGGTTCGATGCTGCCGCGTGGTAGTCGCACCGGACCGTCGCGGCGGACGAGTCGCATTGACCAGCCGCGATCCCATAGGCTCATCAATCACCCATTGGGCCAGCGGTCGCTGGGCCGAAAGAATCCACTCGCTCAACTGATACTGCTCCATGATGGCTCGCCCCGGTGTCCGCTGCTTCCAGAAAGCCGATTGGTAGGCGTCAAAAGTCGAGTCCAGCCCGATAATCTGCTGCGATGTCACCAGCGCCAGGAGGAGGGCGAGATTGTCCCGACGGTACCGTCCGGGCTGCATGAGCGGATGGTTGACCAGTGCCCGCGCAAAACCATCGTCGGACATCTCCGCCTGGGCCAGCATGCGCTTGGCCAGTTGCAGGATCAGATTGAACTGGAGTTTACTGCCGGCCGGGGCGGCCTCGTTGAGTGCACCCTGTCGCATCCCGCCCAGCGGGATGACCAGCGGGTCGGATTCGCCTACACTGGGGTAGTACCGCAGGAGGTAGACGGTCAGGTTTTGTTCGACCCAATCGATACCGGCAAGTTCGGACAGAATCAGCAGGGTGCTGTCGCCCTTTAGATCCCAGAAGGCGGTCAGGGCGGAATCGTTGTCCCGCACCCAGCGCAAATCGCGCGCAGCGGAGTTGCTCTTGTAAAACTCGGGATACAGCGAGGTTTGCAGGGACACCGCCGAGCGGTTCCAATGCAACAGGGGTAGGTTGTCCGGTCGAGGTTCAACATAGTCCTCGTACCCGACCGTCTGGCCTAGAACCGGACCAACAGCCCACAACATCAACAAACATGTCACCAGCAGCTTCATGGCGATGCAATTAATGAGCTGCCGGGACCAATAGCAAGGCTAAAAGCTTGGCGTATCGGGCGGCTTCGGCGGCCCAGAAGGCGGCTCCGGCGAGCTATCCGACGGCGGTTCAGGGTCTTCCCGCGGCGGGGTGGAAGTGTCAGCCGGGGGCCGTGACCATCCGGGAGCCGGACCGGCGTCGGTTCGCGGCGGGGGAGTGCCGTCAAACGGTGGTTGTGAGCCGCCGGGCTGCGGCTGCGAGCCGCCGGGCTGCGGGTATGGTCCGCCAGAGGACGGCCGGGTACTGTCAGTCACCGCGTCGTGCCGGCGGCCACCCGGTTCAACCAGACCGAAATAGAACTGGACATAGAACGAGGTGAAAAACGTCCCGGAAAACCCGCCGATCACCAGCGAAATGGGTAGTCCGAGTATCAACCCCAGGATAATTACGGCCGCGAAGTTCTCCGTTATTGCGGCTACGAGTAACCCGATCGGGGCGAAGGCGATCAAAGCCACGACGGCAACTATCACAAACAACCCCAGACCGAGAGCGATTAGCAGCAAGGTCATGATAATGCATTCACCGATGTGCTTCTTAAAAAGCTCGGCACCCTCTGCCAGGGCATCGATCAACGGGCAGTCGCGCGCCACCATGGCCACCTCGGCCAGACCGAATATATGGTAGGTCACAAAAATCAGGAGCAGCAAAACAGGCAGGGTCAAAATCAGACTGAATGGGGTCAGCACAATTGCCAGAATCACCACGACTGCAATACTCACGAGAATGATGAACAGCGTGATAATGGTCAGGCCCAGGAAGCGAAGAAAAAAGTCCAGGCCCCGGGAGAAGGATTCGCCAAACCGGTACACCCCGCCGCGCGTGATTTTGTTCACGCCGTCGATCATGGCAGGCATACAGAAATGGTAGGCGATAGCCCAGAGCAGGCCGAGAGCGATCATGGCCAGCAGAAACAGACCGACCCAGTGTTCTCCGAAGGAGATGGGGAGATCATCAAAGCCGCCGAAATGTCCCCCCCAGTTGGAGTCTATTTTGATCAACTTGTCGGTATCCAGGTTCAGCGCTCCGCCGAAGCCCTCGATAAACAGGCCGAACACCCACAGCGAGCGATACTTGAACGCAATACTGAGAGAGCGGCTGATCATATTGCCGTAGTTCATTCGGATATACCTCCTCGGAGTGCGGTGGTTGCATCAATATACTGCCGTGTGTTGATCCGGCGCAATAACTTACCTGAGATTGCGGGCATCCCACACGGGCGGTCTGATTCCCACTTGCGCAACCGCACCAACTGAATTACTTATCTGTACGTTTAAAATTCAAACCGGGTTACCAAATGCACGCACCTCGCACAAAACGCAGAATCATCGGTATCATTTGTCTGCTAACAGGATTGGCGCTGATCACGGCCGGTTGTGGCAATGAGAGCAATCAATCAGACGCGGAAAAACCGACACCCTCGGACAGCCTGGCAATCGTGCTTGTCGGCGCTGATTCCGTATCGGTGCTTGAGTTGTTGCTGCGCGACCATGTGGTGGACTACCAGGCCTCCGCGATGGGTGCTTTCGTGAAGGCGG
>JAHIVM010000312.1 GCA_018816665.1 Candidatus Zixiibacteriota bacterium | reverse complement strand
CGATAAAGTGCTCGCACCCAAGACACAGGGCGTGACGGTAACGTTCCACTTTTTGCTCACAGGTTGTACAAATGGCCGAGGGAAGGTCGCAGAAGACGCCGCAGCCGGAACAGAGCGGCGGATACACAACATCAACCAGCCCCTTGATGAGGGGATGGGATTGCAACCACTGGGTTAACATAATCCTTACAGTGTCAAATCAGCGGGCGGCAGGCAACAACAACTTCCGGAACTTTCGCCACAATGCCGGCAGCCCGTGCCAGAGAATCAGACCCGAGAGCACGAGCGCGGCCGGAATGTGCAGCCAGCCCGCCCCATGGCTCATCTCCCCCACCCGGTAATCGACAGCTATCTGCCAGTAGTCGTAGAGCCAGTCTACCACCAACCCGCACAGAATGGACATCGCTGCAATTACGGCTACATATCGCAGGGTGGCAGGCAATCCCAGAATCCGCTTTAACACGGCCAGAGATGCGATGTTTGTCGCGGGGCCAACCATCAGAAACACCATAATGGCTCCGGGAGCGAAACCTCCGGCCAGCAGCACCGCGGCCAGCGGTGTTGATGATGTTGCACAGATGTACAGCGGAATACCCAGCAGCAAAGCTCCGGCATAACTCAGAGCGCCCCCCACGGCACTATCGGCGAGAGCTTCGATCCGGCCGCCCAGAAGGACCGCAACGAGGCCGGCCAGAACATAGCCGACAAGCAGGTACGGAGCCAGATCACCTATCAGGGTCGTAAACGAGTGCTTCAGGGCGGCACCAAACCGACCGGTGACACTCTGTTCGCGGGCAACCGGCTCCGCATCGGCACCGCAACAGCAACCGTCCGCACAGGCCACGGACTGAGTCACCGGCAGCAGTCGCGGTGTGACCGCCTCCGAGCCCACGGCATCCTCGATCAACCCGGCCGTAATCGCGGTCAGGAAGGCGGTCAACGGGCGCGCCACGGTGAGCAGCGGATCGGTCAGGGTGTAGGTGAGGGCAATTGAGTCAACACCCGTCTCCGGGGTTGAAATGAGAAACGATACTGTCCCTCCCCGACTCAGCCCGGACTGATGCAACTGAGAGGCTACGGGTAAAACTGAACATGAGCAGAGCGGCAGGGGTACGCCTATCAGGGCCGCCCTGAAAACGGCCTGCCGTCGACCGGTTCCGAGCAGCCGTCCAATATTCCTCTCGTTGAGAACAAGCCAGACGATGCCGGCCAGAACCAGTCCCAGTAGAAAAAAAGAAGCCGAATCCACCAGGATTCCCCAGGTGGACTCGGCCCAGTTTGTCAGAAACGTCAACACCGTGTTCAGCTTGCGGTTTCCTTCAGATAGCTCCGGGCGGCCTCGGATGCTTTTCCGGAGGGATCAATCTCGAGATACCTTTGCCAGTAGAAGCGCGCTGAATCGACCGAGCCGCTGTTGTAGTGTACCAGTCCCATATTGAAGTGAGCAATGGCGTGCATCGGGTCGGCGGTGATGACTACTCGAAACTCCTCGAGCGCCCGCGCGGGCAGCCCTACCGCCGAAAGACAGGCGCCGTAGTCAGTCCGCAGATCGGTGGATGAACCGTCGAGGTCCAGGGCTCGACGATAGATTTCCGCGGCGATCAGGTACTCACCGTCGTCGTAATACCGGTGACCGGTTCTGACGAGGTCGTCATAGTTGTTCGGCAGATTTTCGAGAACGCCCGATGACATTCCTCCCTGCTGCCCCATTTGTTGCTGGCCGGGCATGGGTTTTGGCGTCGGACTGGAGAACGCGAAATACGCCAACGTAGCCACCGCAATTACGCCCAGGGCAATCGCATTGGTCTTCATTGATATTTTTGCCGGAGGCTTTCGGACCGTGGTCGCATCTTTCGACCCTCCCACCGGCGTACCGCAATGGGGACAGAATTTCGCTCCCCCGTCAAAGGCTTTCCCACACGACCGACATGTATTCGAAGTCATATCCACGTCCCTTACTATACTGGATCGTTCACGTCGCCAATATAGGCGATACACAACCTCAAAATCAAATAGTTTGCCTTTTGTTCCCGACTGTGACAAGTTGGTGACATAATTGTGGCCCCGGACTGTATTCTGCATCCAATATGGACCGTAAAGATCGAAAAGGACATATATGCGACGTTTTCTGATTCTGATGTGCCTGCCGATGCTTGTCGCCGGCTCGTGTCTTGCCCAGTACGAAATTTCGGCGGACTCGCTGCGTACGCACATAGCCGTCCTGGCCTCCGATTCGCTGGAAGGTCGGGAAGTCGGCGAAGCAGGCGAACTTAAGGCCGCGGCGTACATTCAGGCTGTGTTCGAACACGCGGGCATCGCTCCCCGGGGCGACAACGGTGGGTATCTGCAGGAATTCGACTTCATCAAGCGGATCGAGTTGGGACCGGAAAACAGACTGACGGTCAACGGGACGGATCTCGAACCGCAGGTTGACTTTCTTCCCCTGCATCAGTCGGCGGATACATCGTTTTCGTTTTCCAGCATAGTTGATGTTGGTTACGGCATAATCACGGACGACAGTTCCCATAATGACTATGCCGGGCTTGATGTGGCCGGTAAGCCGGTACTGATCCGACGTCACACGCCACCCGCCCCGGAGCATGACACCATCGCCGCCGACACCACGTTCGATCGGTTCGCCGATCTAAACACCAAAATCCTGACCGCTCTCCAGCACGATGCTGCCGGCGTGTTTTTTATCACCCCGACCGATCACGATGACACCCTGATGGGTACCGGTGTCACCCGGGTGGCCTCCAAGGATGTCCCTATTGTTTTTCTGCGCCGTCACGCTTTGGAAAAGCTATCCCTGGACCTGGACGCGCCCAACCTGCAGTCGCTGGTCGGGGCGACCGACCTGGAACGTGTGCGCGACACGGGATACAATGTCCTCGGCTACCTTCCCGGCCGGAGTTCTTCCACCATCATTATCGGGGCACACTACGATCACTTAGGCTGGGGCGGTCCGAGTTCCCGCTATACCGGCGAGGAAAAGAGAATCCATTACGGCGCCGATGATAACGGCTCCGGTACCGCAGCGCTGTTGGAGCTTGCCCGCCACTACCGTGCCCGGGAAGAGACCAACCGTCACTCGATGTTGTTTATCGCGTTTTCCGGCGAGGAGGCCGGTCTCCTGGGCTCCAGTTACTTCGTGCGCAACTGGACCGTGAATCGGGACTCGGCTCTTATGATGATCAACATGGACATGATCGGCCGACTGCAGGAGCAGGAAAAGGGTTTGCTGGCTATGGGCGTTGGAACGGCTCAGGAATTCGCCGACTTTTTTGAGGCGCGGGACACGGCCGGCCTGAAGGTTACGGTCACGCAGTCGGGCGCGGGCCCCTCGGATCATGCGGCGTTTTACAACGACAGTATCCCGGTGCTGAATTTCTTTACGGGCGCACACGAGGATTATCATAAGCCATCGGATGTTGCTGAGTTGATCGACTACGACGGTATCGTCAAGGTAACGGATCTGGTCACGGACGTGATCTCCTGCCTTGACGATTACACCGACATGCTGACCTTTGTGCGCACCAAAGACGCCGGTCCGGGCGGACGGCGGACGTCCCTGTCGGTCACTCTCGGTGTAATGCCGGACTTTGTATCGGAAGTTAAGGGATTTCGGATCGACGGCGTCTCCCCTGACCGCCCGGGCGATCGGGCCGGCCTGATCAAAGGTGATATTATCATTCGCCTGGGCAATGTCACAATCGACGATATCTATGCCTACATGAGCGCTCTCGGCAAACTGCGTAAAGGCGACAGTACT
>JAHIVM010000311.1 GCA_018816665.1 Candidatus Zixiibacteriota bacterium | reverse complement strand
GCGAAAGCGAAATCGTCGATTCCGTCACCGTTGTAGTCACCGATTCCGGAACCGTCGCGACAGAAGTGATCGTGATAAGGCTCCATGCTTCCCACGTTGAGCGTCCAATCTGGCAACGAGTCAAGGTCGGGTCCGCCAAGATAGATCGAGACATAGCCGAGACCACTCCACGGCGTCTCGTAGCCAAGCAACAAATCATCAAAGCCGTCGTTGTTGACATCGCCAGCGGTCCGAGCACAGTTGTGACCGCGATCGATGATCACATCCGGGATACTGTCGATGTTTGGTCCTCCGAAGAAGACAAAACCAAGAGAATCGTCTCCAGAAGTTTGCGCACTGGCGAATATGTCGTCATAGCCGTCGCCGCTGATATCTCCAACATTCTCAACAAGATAGCCGAATGACGGCATGCCAGAAGCAAACTCACCGGGGCGTCGAAGGACTACATCGGGGACAGTATCGAATTCCGGGCCACCCCAGTAGAGATAGACCGCACCCTTAACGCTCGACGACAGACCCGGACTATACCCAATAGCAAGGTCCTGATAACCATCCCCATTCAGATCCCCTCCCACCAAGGCGTGTCCAAACAGCAATGCCCCGCCGCTATCGTCAACACATGACAGCCTGATGTCAGGTGTGGAATCCGCGTCTGCGCCCAACTCGAAAAGAAGCACCGACCGCTGCCCAACACCGTCCCATGAAATGATGTCATCCTGACCGTTCTGGTTGATGTCTTTCCCGTGAACCGTGTAACCCACAGCAAAGGCGGTATCGTGTCCAAACCAGAGATCACGATCCGCATCTAATTCCGAGCCCCCATAGTAAAGACCTAGTTTGAAGCCCGTGTCTCGGCGACCGGGCAGAGCAAAGTCGTGCACGCTGTCGCCGTTAACATCTCCAAGTGGGTTGCACGATCGGTTGGTGCTGTCAATTGTCAGCACCGGAAGGCTGTCAACTGCTGGTCCACCTAAGTAGATGTGAGATCGGAACCTTTCGCTGACGAGGAAATCGTCGTAGCCGTCGCCGTTCTGGTCACCCAGAGGTATAATGCGTTGCCCGAAGTCGGTATCGGCCGAGTCAGGATAGAGGGCACCAAGCAACTGCGGCTCGGCGGACGACTGATCGGCGAATGTGAAAGCGAGAAGCAACCCGATGGTCGTGAGCTTGCCAAGCATTCTGATCTCCTGACCCAAAGGTTCTAAAGTATGATAGACCGCAAAGTGGGCTGGTGTCAACATGTTTTTGAATGGTACAACTGCCATACCAAGAGGCATATGCGTTGGGGGAGCGACAGTAGCAGTGTTTGTCTTAGCCCCTTGTCAGAGCCGTTGATGATGATCCATGCGTGGCATTGATTTCACTTGTGAGACTTTCCCATCAGCGTCGGTCCAGCTGTTTTCCTACCGGTTCCCGGTACTGTTGTGTTTTCTCCCTCGTTCATCGGTAGAGTTGCTCACTGCCAACTTCTGGCAGTGATGAGCAAGGAGGCGCTATTGCGTCGGCGGCAAACACTGATGGGACTGTGGGGCGACAACAGCGGCTGCAGTCAATTGTCCCGCGGTAACTAAGAGAAAGGCCCTTGTGCGATTTCGTTGTTGAAGCCACATTTCACACCACTATCTGAGTGATCGTGGCACGGCGGCCACGAGAGCGAGGGAGAGGTTGATTGGCGAAGTGAGAGAGAATCGCCCGGTAAGTAACAGAAGAGGGACAAGCCCAGGTGAAGACTACCGCAGCAAAGGTTGCCACATACGAGATCATGCTGGCATGCAGGTGTTCTTGAGACCAACTGAAGAAGTGGACAGCCTTTTCATCTTCGGCGTCAAGGTAGCCCGGTTACCATATGGCCTACATTGGAGGTGAGCAAACCGGGGGATTCGTTCAAGCGTCCGACATTAACCGGCATCTACAGTGTAGATCAGGCCGATTAGGCAGCACTAGCGATCACCCAGTTGCGGAACGCGTCTCGTAGAGCCCGCTTTTTCATACCCGCCGCCCGGCGGGCTTTTTAATTGCTGACCTAGTCCATCATTGATTTACTACAGGCATGCGGGGGGATATTTCGTGTAAACAAGAACTCAACTGAGCACCGGTGCCCCATCCGCTTGTGGTGGGAGCAGTTCCGCAACGTGTTCATGGATGCACACTCCCCGTTCGACCTCGTACATCACACCACAGTACACGGCGAACCGGACCGTGAGGTCAACGATACGCTCTGAACCCCGCCCGTGCCTCGGGTGGGATTCAAGCGTCATCAATAGCGCGAGCCGGCCGTCTCCTGGGGAAGGCGGCTTCGGATCTCCGCCAGCTCCTCGGCAGTGAACTGCACTTGCCAGGCTCCCAGGTTCTCCTTCAGTCGTTCGATGCGACGCGTGCCGGGGATCGTAAAGACATCCTCGCCCTGAGCCAGCACCCAGGCCAGCGCCACCTGCGCTTCTGTCGCACCCTTCTCGGCGGCGATGCCCCGGATCAGCTCCACAAACCGAGCGTTCCTCGCCAACGCTTCCTCGCTGAAGCGCGGATTTTCGCGCCGCCAGTCATGATCGTCGAGTGCCTCCCGGTTGGGAATCGCGCCGGTAAGGAAACCTCGGCCCAGCGGGGAATAGGCGACAAAGGCGATACCCAGGTCACGGCAGACCTCCAGAATCCCCTCATCTTCCACATTTCGGGTCCAGAGCGAGTACTCGGTCTGCAGCGCGGTGATTGGATGGACCGCATGGGCGGCACGGATCTGTTCGGCTGAGAATTCACTCACGCCGATGAAGCGCACCTTCCCTTCCTCCACCAGTTTCTTCATGGCGCCAACACTTTCCTCCACCGGCACGTTCGGGTCGGGGCGATGCTGATAGTAGAGGTCGATGGTCTCGAGACCGAGGCGCTTCAGACTTTTCTCGCAGGCTTCCTTCACGTACTCCGGTCGGCCGCAGACCCCCAGCCACTCACCGTTTGCTCCCCGCTGAACACCGAACTTCGTTGCCACCGTCACCCTGTCCCGGCGGTCCGAGAAGGCCCTGGCAACCAGTTCCTCGTTGTGCCCGACACCGTACATGTCGGCAGTGTCGAAGTGGTTGATGCCAAGATCAATGGCTGTGTGCAGCGTCTTGATGTGACTGGCTTCATCGCGCGTGCCACCGTAAAACTCCGACATCCCCATGCATCCGAGGCCGATGCGACCGACCCGAAGGGTACTGTTGCCAAGCGTAATGGGCGTATTTGTCATGATAATATCTCCTGTGATGATTGACGGCTCAGAGTCCTGATGGAGCTTGAACAGCCGTGATTACCGATGCACCTTAGGACATTCTTTATACGGTGACAAGGAAGAAGTCGTCCAGGTGAAAATTCCGCGAGATTGGGCAGGGTCGCGCAGCGTTCAGGCGGGCTTTTTGTTGCCGTGTGAATCTAATTCTGACATATTGAAAACTCGCGGGCGGAGTCTCCCGTATGAGTAGATAGCCTGAATCAGAATGTGTATGAATCGAATCCCACCCGAGGCACGGGCGGGCCAGCGGTCCGCAAACGGATGGGGCACCGGTGCAATCCCCATCGCAAGCGAGTGGGGCACCGGTCCGGTGGTAGTATCGAACGAGTGACAGTATCGAGAGGAGAGTGTCTATGGAACAGAATCTGGCAGCGAAGATTATGCAAGAGGGTCATGTCTGATCCGAAGCCGTGCTCCTGGCCGTGTGTCGGGATTACAACATTGAAAGCGATCTCCTTCCAAGAATCGCGACCTGTTTTGGGGGCGGAATCGGCAATACCGGCAGCGTTTGCGGAGCGGTTATCGGTGCCACAATGGCAATTGGTGTTGTTCGCAAACAAAGCTCTAATCTTGATGATTGGATGGCCACGGCCGGTATCGCCAAGGAGTTTCGCGTTAGGTTTGAGGAAGAGATGGGGACCATTAGTTGTCGTGAATTGACCGGCCTGGACTTGAGTACAGACCTGGGTCGAGAGGAACTCATGAACTCCGATTCCGATATAGCTATGACTGTTTGTTTCCCTGCGGTCGCCCATGCCTATCGGATAGTCTCAGAGTTATTGAAGGATAATTCGTAAGTATCGTATAAAGTGAAGCGTGGGGCGACATCCATCTCCACATCGTGTCTGGCCATGGCGTAACGTCCCCTGTGACTGGACGGCCGAGTCACATTGGTTCCCACCCGAGGCACGGGTGAGGTGCCGGTTCTGTTGTTTCGGAGGTATTAGTTGAAAGCTATCGTACGCACCAAATACGGCTCGCCGGATGTGCTTGGACTGAGCGAGGCTGACAAACCGACTCCTGCAGACAATCAAGTACTTGTGAAAATACAGGCTGCGGCAGTGAACCCGCTTGACTGGCACCTTCTACGGGGCGAACCGTTCCTGGTTCGACTCATGGGCTTCGGACTTCTGAAGCCGAAGCACCACATACTCGGAGCGGACATGGCCGGCCGGGTTGAAGCAGTTGGCAGGGATGTAACCCGGTTCAAGGCGGGTGACGAGGTTTTTGGCACGGGCATGGGCGGATTTGCGGAGTATGCGTGTGTTCGCGAGGACAATGTAGTGCTCAAACCTGCCGCTATGACGTTTGAACAGGTAGCGGCGGTTCCAATCGCCGGAGTTACCGCCCTGCAGGCTCTTCGCGACCACGGACACCTGCAGTCAGGACAACAAGTCCTGATCAACGGCGCGTCGGGAGGGGTAGGCACGTTTGCAGTGCAGATAGCCAAAGCGCTGGGAGCTCACGTAACCGGTGTCTGTAGCGGACGAAATGCTGAGATGGTACGATCGATTGGCGCGGACCACGTGATCGACTACACAAAAGAATGCTTCTGGCAGAACGGGAAAGAGTACGATCTGATCGTTGACAATGCCGCGGTCCATTCGATACGTCGGTCTTTACGTTCAGTGAAGAGATCCGGGGTTTATGTTCTGGTGGGTGGCTCCGCGTCCACTGCGAGCATTTTGCTTTCGCTGATTCTCAATCCTCTTATCTCACGGATTGAAGGGCGGAAACTTGCTTCTTTCATAGCGAGCCCGAAGCAATCTGATTTGACTTTCCTGAGGGAGCTTCTGGAAGCCGGCCAGATTGTGCCTGTCATAGACAGGACGTACCCCTTGTGTGAAACGCCTGATGCGATCCGATACGTTGAAGAGGGACACACACGGGGAAAGATCATCATCAATGTCTGACCCGCAATAGCAGGACAGGCTCTATTCCCGAGCGGCGTTTTTAGTGG
>JAHIVM010000310.1 GCA_018816665.1 Candidatus Zixiibacteriota bacterium | reverse complement strand
TTGTAACATCGACCAGAACCCCCGTCTCGGTGTCCGTCTGTGGCGCTAGCGCCAGGATGGAGCAGTCCGTTTCTCCCAGAATAAACGGTACCCCCCAGGGAACGACCTCCTCATTCAGATACAGTGCCGGAAGGTAGACTATATCCGGCCCCATGTCCGTAAACGTCACTGAATCGTGATCAATACGTCCCCAGTGAATAGGTTTCCACTCGCCGGTGTTAAACACGCACAAGTATGCAATATCCACCGAGTCGGGGACCGCCCGGTCGAGGCGCACAGTGACATCGCACACGTCGAAATACTCTGCGGTCACGTCCCGATAGCTCTTGCCGGCCAGCCAGCGCGGCACCGAATCCTGCTTGTGCGTTTGGAAGGCCAGATTGCCCGGCGACTTTCCAAACATCTTGCGGTATATTTTGGCTGCCTTGTGAAACAATCCGTAGTTCCCCGGGTCCGCCTCGGCACCCATGAACGGGATGGCCTTGCCGTCGGGCGTGACCACTGCGTTCCAGGCATGGTTGTTGCCACAATCCGCCCAGTACGGAGTGTAGTCGCTCGTAATGGGCAGCCCGTTAGCCCGCATGCAGTAAATCGAGGCGTTAGTCATATCCTCGCAACGCCCCAGACCGCCGGACTGCATTTCGCTCAGTCCCTGATCGGTAGGATGGTAGTAAAAACGGCTGTCAAACGTAAACCACGAACGAACGTCGGTATTGATAATGCCGACCGCCTCCAGCGGATCAGTGCTGTCTCGCATCTGACCGGGGACATAGGCATACTTGTCCCATAGCGGAGTACGCCAGTCCTCCAGAGGTTCATTGCTGCCGCGGTATGGCAGAATGTAGCTGCAGAAGTCATCAAACGAGTACTTCTGCGCCCACGGTTTCTCCCGCCAGGCGCGGAAAGCACAGTCGATTTGCCCCACCAAAAAATCGGCAGTGATGACCTCGATATCGTTCACCCGCTCGCCCTTTTCGAACTCAAGTGTGCCGTGCACCCTCTCCAGCGAGTCGAAACCCTTGGTGAGATCATCGAACGTGGCGAAATCCAGCACGTTGAAGGGGATTTCCTGCCCTGCGGTGTCCGCCAGTCGGTAGGTGGCATAGCAATGACCGCTCATATTGCCTATCAGGTAGTACGCGGCTTTCAGTTTCAGAGAGTCACCGCTTTCAGAAAAACGATTAAGTACCTTTTCCAGTTCGGCGCGATTCTGCCCCGCTTCAACGAGCACCTGGGAGACATCGGCCGGGTACTGCGCGCCGCATCCAGCCAGAACCGCGACAAGCAGTAGCATTCCCATACATTTGCGTAACGACATTTCACCTCCGGTTGCATTGTCACCCGGCCAATGTAGTATGCCTGCATGAAGTAGTCAAGAATCGTCCGCTGTTGCGGAGAGGGAATGAACCCGGCGTGGGACGACGCATTGGTCCGGCACCGTATGGAACAAGACACTACATGTCGAGATTTTCTGCCCGCAATCAGCCGCCGAGCTACTTATGTCTTGACCTCCCCGCGGGCGAGAGCTAATTTTTATTTCATACTGACCATCGAGTTAGTTCTCCGACACTACATTCATACTTAGGCAGACATCAGGCATCCTCCGCGCAGATTATTGCCGTCAGGCGTATGCCGCAGGTATTGATGAGGCTTGGCCCAGGTCGACGTTGGTCACGGGAAGCCGGATTGTGCCCGGAGTGCGCCCGCACATTTCACAAGAGAGCACACGTTGAGGGGAGGTGATACGTCCAGTGTGACCCCGTGGTGCCGCGCTTGGCACCAGAAACTTATACCAATAAAAAAACGCGCTTTTCTGGGAGGACACAAAATGTACTTGAGGTACAGAAATGTGTGGTGCCTCGCAGCCCTGGTGCTGCTGGCTACCATGTTCGGAGCCCTGTCATCGTTCGCCGGTATCGACCCGCCGACACTTACTGCAACACTCAATCCGACGGAATCCATAGGTGAGGCAAAAACGGTGGACATGCCCGGGGTCATTCCCCAGGGTGATATCATGTTCTCGTTCGACCTGACCGGCAGCATGGGGGGCGCTATCAATACGGCTAAGGCCGAAGCCATCAACATCATGAACGCTCTTGATGCGCTCATCGCTGACTCTCGGTTTGGCGTGATATCGTATATGGACTACCCTGCATCGTACAGCTACTGCGGTTATGGCGCAACGTACGGATACTCCAGCTACGGCGATTACGCCTACAGCCTGGATATTCCCGCCTCAATGGATCGCACTGCTGTAGCCGCCACGATCAATGGTCTCGTCCTTGGTTACGGTGGCGACGGCCCACAGGATTATACACGGCCGTTTTACGAATCGTATGCCGATGCCGCGATCGGATATCGCCCCGGCGCCAAGAAAATCCTGCTGAACTTCGGTGACAATGTTCCGCACGATTGCGATATCAATGAGGGTGTCCCCGGCGCGAGCGGCACGTACTCTACCGGCGGTGACCCGGGTCGCGATGAGATCATAGGAACTGCCGATGATCTCGATCTTCAGACCGTACTGGCCGACATGGCCGACAACGACGTAACGCTTCTCGAGATTCATACCCATTCCGGCTATGCTAACTACTGGCAGCACTGGACGGCAATCACGGGCGGCGAACACTATGTTCTGGGCTCAACGTCCGACATTCCGAGTGCCATTTTTGAGTTGATCCAAGCTCAGGCTCTTGAGATCTCCGAATTGACACTCGAGGTCACCACGCCGGGCTATGAAGGCTGGCTGGTTTCGGTTGATCCGCCGATGTATGCCGACCTG
>JAHIVM010000309.1 GCA_018816665.1 Candidatus Zixiibacteriota bacterium | reverse complement strand
CTTCTCGGCGGTGGCCTGACGATTATCCCGACCCGGGATTCATCGCGCCTGTCCAGTTATGCCGCAATAAACTACTCGGCCCGTCGTTTTCGCACCACTCCCGCCGCTGACGATACTTCCAGTGTCCCCGGACACGTTCCCGCTGAGACCGGCAATCCAAACGAATCCGATGCCGATGACTGGGATGGCACGCTGGCGGTGGGGTATCTTGTTTCCCAGAGTATGAGGCTGCGTGTCGGTACGACCTACCGATCGACATCGTATGCCAACGATGAAGTGGAACCGAAACATACTTTCGACTATTTCCTGGGCGGCAACTTGTCGCTGCCCGGTCGCAACGCGCTTGACATAGAGGCCGGGTATACGCAGGGCAATCTGGAACGTGTCCCCACCTGGGACTACGAGTTTGACCTGCCGCGAGGCCAGATCACACCCGATTCCATTTACTCCATTCTGATTGAGGACGATCTCAATTCCTGGTACATCTCTCCCCGTCTGTCGCGACCGATTGGTAACCGCACCGGTGTAAGCATCACCTATTCCCACCGCGAGTTCATTGACCGCAACGACAGTGCCCTGGTCTACGGCTACAGCAGCGGATATCTTTCACCCTGGGTATCATCGTATGAAGGCGATGCCGTCCAGATCAAAGTGAAGACCTATCTTATCCCGAAGATGATCGTGACCTCGGGCTTTGGCTACTGGGACAAAAGTATGCTTGATATGCTCGAGCAGTACCGGGACTTCCGCATCATCGTTGATCCGTTTACCGGCGACACGATGACAGTTGACCGGACCTACAACGCCAACCCGTACCGGTGCGGCATCCAGGAGCGCAGCGATCAACGCCGACAGGTTTTCGTCAATCTGCAGATGCCGCTGCAACTTCGCCAGGGATTGCTGGAGCCCTCACTGAAACTGGAGTTTACGAGCAACTCCTCATCGGTTCGCGTATACGACTATACCGATTTTGCGATTACGACCGGGATACGATTCCGGTTTTAGATAGCCGTTTGACCGGAACATGCCGCTCCGCACCCTCACGCGGCTACTCACGGAGTCCGCGGGCGGAGACGGGAATCTGACGACGATGGCGTACTGCAGCGAGACGGAACGATATACATAGGCAGGTGGGGAATCTGCAGATGAAGAGAGTAACCAAAACCCAAATCGAGAGAGCACAATTATGAGAAGAGCTATCGGACTGTTCTGCCTGACGGGACTTCTTGCGCTGTGTCTCACTGTCGCTGTGCAGGCGGGAGATGCCAGTCCGGCCAACCGGCCGGCCGACCTGACGCCCGACAGGGGGATTGCCGTTCAACCGACTGTTGCCGGGAGCAAGGCGGATTACCAGGGGACTATCCGCGCTATGGTCTGCGAACCCACCGGACGATGGCGCGACGATGACTGGAACCCATTCCACCACGCGTTTCTGGGGTATGCCTTTGTAGAAACGGTCAACATTGCCGACGGGACAGTGTGGGAACATTCAGCCGTTTATGATGCGACGGCAGAGGGATTTCCCAACATCCGCGAGGATAACATCATGGCCGTTGCCGCAGCCTACAACGCGGCGGGCCATTCCCAGGACGCTACCGGACACTATGCCGAGGGCCAGATGTTCACAGCCCACGATGTTGACGCTGCTGCCGACTGCTTCCCGGGAGTTAGCGGCAGGAATCGCACCGATATCCCGGGCTTTTCGCACACGGTGTTGATTGAGAAGACGACGGCGAGCTGGTGCCCGAACTGCCCGACCTTTGGTGTCAACCTGAATAATGTCTACGAGTCCGGGGATTACCCGTATACATTTGTATCGATGGTCTGCGATACGGGACATACTTCGTATATGCAGAACTATGCCACGATGGTACCAATGATTAACCAGTATAACTTCGCCTACTACCCCACCGGCTTCCTTGATGGCGGATATCTGGTGATGTGCGGCGGAGGCTGGAACGAGAGCCAGTTCCGCGGTCGGATCGAGGCCTGCGGCACCCGTGCCGCCCACGAACTCGACCTGCGCACCGCCATTGAATGGTTGGGTAACGATCAGGTTCGGGTGACGGTGAAAGTCGGCAACGGTGTTGCCGCCAACCAGCCGCCGACAACGCCCGGCGCGCCCACCGGAGTGGACGAGTTGATTCGCGGCACCGAGGGCACCTTCACCGCCAATACTGTGGATGCTGAGGGCGACGACCTCGAATATCAATGGAGCTGGGGCGACGGTGACACGACTGCCTGGTGCACCCCCCTTGCGTCCGGCGCGGATTGCATTGAAGTACATACGTGGGATGACATGGGCACGTATGACATCACGGTCAGAACCAGGGATTTCTGGGGCGAAACCACCGACTGGTCTCCGGTCAAGAGTGTGGCCGTGGGATGCTGCATCGAAACGCGCGGTAACGTGCAATTGCAGCCGGCCTGCATCGATATTCTGCAGAGCGTTGATGTCGGTGATTTGACCAATCTCATCG
>JAHIVM010000308.1 GCA_018816665.1 Candidatus Zixiibacteriota bacterium | reverse complement strand
CGGCCAGGTGTACATCGTATCCAGCAGTGAATCGACCCGTACCGGTCCCAGCGTATCGCCGAGATAGTCCAGCGCCAGATGGTACATGACCGTATCCAGCGGGTCCGGATCAAGCGAGGCACTCCAGACGAAGGCAGGCATCATGTCGTACAGGATCGAATCCGGGGATTGCAGCGGTGTGACGCACTGGGGGGCGGACGGCGCCTCGGCGTCCTGGTTGACCCAGAAGGTTGCCGAATCGGCCGTTGACCAGGCCGAATACTCCAGGCCGTCAAATGCCCGTACCTGCCAGAAGTATCGCCAGTTTTCCTGCAGGGCGTCCGATACCGACCAACCGGTGGAATCGAGTTCGGGGGCAACATCAAAAGCCTCGACGATCTGCGGCGGGCCGAACGATGAATCACTTTCAACCCGGAAGTCCACCGTCACGCTGTCACCCTCGGCGTCGGTGTCGACCGATATCCATAGCACCGGGAACTGGCCGGTGAACGAGTCCAGAGCCGGGCCCAGCGGTGTCGGAACCGGAGGCAGGCTGTTCATCCTGTACATTGTGTGGACAGTATTCGACCAGCCATAGCCATTGTTGACCCGCAACCAAAGGAAGTACGTAGCACCGTCAAGCAGCGAGTCCCCGTCGTACTCCAGCCGCCAGTCCGCAGTGGCCACGGGGCCGGACTGCCAGACAACCGAATCGACCACGCCGCTGTCCAGACCGACCGCCAGTTCCACGCTGTCCTGCGGTTGTCCCAGGGGGTCGGCATACTGCCAGTGAATGAGCGGCCGATGGTTGATCACGTGCAGCGAATCACCCAGGGTATCAACAACGGGCAACGACACTTCCGGGTAGGAGCAGGCGATATCGCGAGCGCCGACCTGCAGGCTGCAGGCATTCAGTTCGGGGGAACATGGTGACGAGTACAGCAGGGTGAAGTCGCCGAGCGCGGTGTCGCAGAAGTTCGGATCGACCGAGATATTGCCGTTGGCACCGGTAGGATCAGTCATGCCCGCGTAGTTTCCGCCCGCGTTCCCGAAGGCGTCGGTGCATAATACAATGACCGGACTGTCAATCGGGTTGACGCAGTTAATTCCGACGCCGCTGTTGAAGGCGATAATGCTGCTTTCCACCCGCAACGGCTCCGGCCAGATGTTAAACGGCTCGACCAACAGGGTCCAGGCGTTGCCCGTGTTGTTAGCGATAGTACAGCCCGTGATGTGTATTCGTCCGTATTCGGAAATACTGGTGATGAAAGGCGATTCGTTGCCGGTTATCTCGCAGTTGGTCAGGGTGAGGGTTGTGCGCGCCGTTGCCAGACCGGCATCATTGTCGATCACACTGCAGGCCGTGAGCGAGAGCCCTTCTTCGTCGCCATCGGTACCGCCGTCGAGATGCCCCAGGCTGCCGCAGTCACGAATGGTGCAGGAAAGCATCGAAACGCCGCTGGCCGTGTGCATCGCAGCGGTCGTCCGCGCAAAGGGGGAAAGGCCGGCGAACATCGTGTCAAGGTCGTAGAAGTGGACGTTTTCCACCTGCATCTCATGAAAAAACTGCCGGGCAATACCAACCAGTCCGCCGCTAACCGTGGCGTTGGATACAATACAGTGGCCGAACAGGGCGGTGTCATTTGAGATGAATTCGGTACTATCAGCTACAATAACACCGCTCCAGCCGTTGAGGGCCATATTGTTGTCTGCCAGCGTCCCGCCGAGCCAGTTGATGACCCCACCCTCGGCCTGAAGAGCCGAGAGCGAGGCTCCCGTAATCCGGCAGTCCGTCAGGTTTGCCGAGGCGTTGTTCCAGGTGCGGACGGCGATGTCCTGGACCGTCAGGGTACAGGACGCAAGCGTCACGGCACAACCTATCTCACAATCGACCGCAATCGTGTTGGTGGAGAAGTGAGTGCCCGAAACGTGCGGCAAGGCGCCGCCGTGAGTAACCAGACCGTAATCACAGTTCTCTACCACCGTATTGCGGATTCGGGGCGAGCCCTTGAGGTGCAGGCCGATATCCGCCCCGGTGATTGTGAAACCGTCGATAACCGTTCCGCTATCGTTGCCTATCCCCGTCAGCAGACCGCGCAGGCCACCGGCGTTGATAGCCGTGGCCGCTGAGCCGTTTTCGGACCGGATCGTGACATTGTGATCGTCCAGATCGACCTCACGATTGCCCGTGCCGGAATAGGTACCGTCGCGGACTATCACGGTGTCTCCCTCAAGG
>JAHIVM010000307.1 GCA_018816665.1 Candidatus Zixiibacteriota bacterium | reverse complement strand
CAATCTCGTGGCTGAGCAGGTACTCCCCCGGCCGCAGATGGGCACGAATCTGATTGCCGCCGTGTTTGGTGGTCACAACGCGGTGAGTCAGGATGTGACCCGAGGCATCCACCACCGCCACATCGCCGTGCATATCACTGAAGGCGGTGTCGCTGATCCCCTGCTTGACATTGTATGTGGTAAATATCACGGCAGGATTCGCCGAGTCACCACAACTCAGAAAATTGGATTCATTCAACAGGGACGCCACCGGCAGAGACCACTCCACCGTGAGGGTCTCCATCTCGACACAAAACAGCTCCCGTGGTACCAGATCCCGACCTGAACTGACGTAGACAAAGGCCTCGGTCTTTCCGTCGAAATCATAGTCCGCTACCAATACGAGCAGCAGCAACGGATGCCAGACACCGTCGCCCGTGGCATCGGACCCGCTACAGAGGTACACGTAGTCCGTTTCATCCGTCAGCGGGTCAAGCCAGAACGCCCAGGCGCTGTCCGACCGATACCCGGCACTGGCAATCAGGCGAGAGCCGCGTTTGGCATCATTATACAGCCGCCAGTCATTGACTGTCAGTCGCACGGGATCATCCTCTACCTCATGAACCGGGTACCCCCGCCAGCCGAATATCGCCGGATCATCATTCGTGAGAAGGGAATTGTAAGCCAGAATGTAGTGTCCGTTGTCGCCGCCTTCTTGCGCCTCGTTCAGTACCTGAACCGGACGAAGCTGCAGACGGGTATTGTGACCGTTGTCACCGGACACTTCGGACACAAATCGATACGAGGTGTATACACCGCCCGTATCTATTCGAAATTCTTGAACTGCAACTGCTGTGGAACCGGTCAATGCTGCAATCAGAGTCAAGCAGGCTGCCAACGTTCGCAGATATCTCTGCATACCGCTCCCATATATCCCCCGGGACTGCTATCAGGGGATAGCATTCCCGACGACCATCCAGATTCCTCCCCTGCGGTGGTAGCGTATTGCTCAGCAATACCCAAATCCCAACCATCCAGGATATGGCTTGGTTTGCCCTTAGTTTGTGTGCTCTGGATTATTGGCCCGCTGAGTTCGTCGTGAACTCATCCACCCAATCGTGAGAACGATAAGAAACATGCTTGTAGCGTACAATGTACTACCTCCCCCCAGGAAAGTCAAAGCCTTTTCAATTACGGGACAAGCCCTTCCGGCAAAAGCGGCAGACCACATCGCCATTTCCGGAGTAGGCGGTCAGGACATGACGCCCAATCGCAGATTCCGCTCCTCCCAACCGCTGTCGCTCGAATCCACCTCTGTCGACAGGGAATGGACCCCGATCAAGGACACGCCATTCCCTATCCGACTCAAAAAGAAACTCCCCCCGCAGTCATGCCGTGGGGGGAGTACCGGTACGTGTCAAGTTTATTGGAAACGGACTTCGTTGGATTTCTGCACAATGAGCAGGTTGGTTACCGTCCGTACTTCAACCGAGGCTGCGCCACCACCGCTCGGCGCGTGCCCTTCCAGGGCACGAACACGATACCGTACTTCTATCATTTGAGATGGCGCCACTTCGGTGAGCATCACGGAAAGGACCTTACCGTCAATCGCTGCCGACACCGCGTGACCGTCAGCGGTTGCCGAGGAAGCAACATACTCCACTCCCTCCGGCAGCACATCTGAAAGCACCGGATTCTCTGCAGCCATCGCGCTGGTGTTCTCGACAGTCAGTACGATCTCCCAGGAATCATCAAGACCTATTTCAAGCGGCCCGTCCGAACTCTCAAAGAGCGTGTCGAACTTCACCGGATTGAGCGCCAGGGTGGTGGAGTTCGACCAGGAGTCCTCGGGACTAACGCCCGGCGCAAGATAGCCGGCCAGGCGAGCCTGTATGATCACTTCCGTCCGACGGTTCGGCTGGAGTTCCTTTGAGGTCGTCCCGGTTCTCACCACCGGTCGCGTGGCCGCGAAACTTTCGTAAGCCAGACGATCTCGCTCGATACCCCGATTCGCCACCAGCCAGTCAACGACGGCCTTCGCCCGGGCTTCACCCAGTTCCCAGTTCGACGGGAACTTCTTGGTGTGAATCGGTCGGTAGTCCGTATGTCCCTCTACCTTGATGACGGCATCCGCATATCGATCAATGGAGTCGGCAACAGCCTGCAGTTGCGGGAACGCCGGTTCCTGCAGATCGGCCATACTCGTGATGAACAATGCCGGTGTCAGGGTGATGTTCACGTTCTGCGGCGGCACCAGCAGGAACGGTCCCGCGGTGACCTCCATCGGCGATGACAACGCCGGTACAGGAGCGGTTCCCGGACGAACCGGCTCACCCTCGAGGTGAACCTTATTGGTGATGAACCGACGAGTACCCGGAGCCTCATCGCGCAGCGAGTACAAAACGGTCTTCTGCAGTCGTTCCTGCGCCGCCGTCACCTGGTACACCAGGCGATCGTTGCTGCGCTCCGGCCTCAGTTCCTGACCGTCCTCGACAATCAATTCCACACTCTCCGGCAGCGAATCAACCACGCTCACGCGGGTAGGATCGGCCAGCCCGTTGGACTTGATATCGATAGCATAATCAATCAATACACCCAGGCCGTCGGCATCCTGCTCCGGATGCAACCGGGCAGTCTTGGTCACTTTGACTGTCGGGATTATCGAGGCCTTCTTCCGGATTTCCAGAATCGGATACTCGGGACAGATACGGAAGATGATGTACGACTCACCCGACTCGTGGACGTGAGCAAACACCGAGGCCTGCGCGCCTTCCGGAACATAGTAGCCGTTCAGGTCACGTTCGTCGAGCAGAACCACCCGTTCACCCGGCCGCACCGTACTGAAGTAGAACATGCCCTTTTCGTTGACCCGCGACTGCGAACCATCGTCAAGATACACGTCCATCCCCGACGGCACCGAGTCGCTGTCGGCAATACCGTCGCCGTCGCAGTCAACCACCACTTTACCTCGGATAGAACCGGTAAGCGTCTGGCTCAGCACGTACACCGGTGCAATCGCCCGGTTGGAGTGAACCTGCATGCCGCCCTGGATAGCCTGTGCCCGGGCCACGTTTTCGACCATGCCCGGTACCGCTGAAGCACCCACCAGACCGGTGTACTCCAGCTTCAATGTACCGTCAGCCGGCAGATCACCCAGTGTCCAGTCGTACGGATTATCCCCGACCGGATCGGCGAGCTTGTTGCCGTCAAGCAGCGACGCGCCGGCGACATAGAAGAATCCGGCCGGCATGGTATCCAGCACGTGGACATCCTCAAACAGGCCGCCCGAGAAGTTCTCGATCGTAATAGTGAACCGTATGAAGTCACCGATCATACCGCTCGGTCGACCCGCCGTTTTGGTAATGACCAGCGGGGTAAGACTGATGGTGGTCATGACTTCGTTACTCTGGTCCCCGCCCAGCGAACTCTTTACAAGAGCCGTGTTGGGGATGCGCTGACCGTCGGCCACGTTGGCGTCTACCGTTACGGCAAACGAAACCGATGCCGACTCAAACGCACCCAGCGTCCCGATGGTCCAGTGCAGGCTGTCGTTCACGCTATTGTGAACTCCGCCGTTCGTGATCGAACCGAGAACCAGAGTGGTTGAATCGGGGACTGCGTCCAGAATCTCCACGCCCGTGGCAAGGGCCGGACTGGAGTTGCGTATCGTTATAGTATAAGTCAGTTGATCGCCCGGCGAGGCCAGAACCACATCGACTTCCTTGACGATACCCAGGGCACCGGTAGGAATGTCGACCGTCGTCGTAACGATATTGCTGACAAACGTGTTCTGAGCTGCCGTCTGGCGGGCCGGCTGGCCGCCAATTACCGCCACCGCCTGGTTCGACACCACAGTCGGTATGACGGTGAACGGACCGTCCAGCACCACCCGGAAGGACATGTCGACATCCTGTCCCGGATCCAGGTACGGAATAGTCCAGGAGACAACATCCTGGCGAGAATCGAACAACCCGCCGGGGGAGGCACTGCCGTTCACATACCCGGTGGAATCCGGGATCGTGTCTGATACGATAATGCCGCCTATCGGCTCCCCGCCGCTGTTTCTCACGGTCAGAGTATACAGCAGCTCTTCTCCGGCCGGAGCGACCGGTTTGTCAACGGTCTTGGTAATGATAATCGCCGGCGACACCGTAATCAATGCCTGCGCCGTATCCGTTCCACAACCGTTACTGACAACCAGTCTGACCATATAGTCGCCGTCGGCGGCGAACACATGCGACGGATCCTCAAGCGTGGACACATTGTCGGCTCCGCTCCCCGGATCACCGAAGTCCCATGTGTAAGTAAGTGTACCGTCGGAACTCGTTGAGAGATTGGTGAACAACACCGTTAGCGGGGCCTCTCCGGAGGTCGGCGCGGCAGTGAAGTCAGCCGTCGGGCCACCGTGTACCGTAACCAGATTGGTTTTGGTGATCACCTTCGTTCCGCCGGCGTCAACGGCCGTCAGCACAACCGTGTACACACCCGGATGGGCATACGTATGATCGACATTCTGACCGGTCGCGCTATTGTCTGTCCCGCTGGCCGTGTCACCGAAGTTCCACGTCCATGACGAGATTTCACACGGACCGTGAGTCAGCCCGCCAAACGACACATCGAGAGGCGCACAGCCACTCGTCGGCTCGGCCCAGAAATCGACCGAACAGCTATCGGTCACCCGGACCAACTCCAACCTGGTTGCAGTGTCCGTCCCGCAGTCATCCACAACGGTCAGGGAGACCGCATAAACACCGGCCGCCGTGTAGGTATGATTTGCGTTCTGGGTTGTGGCGCTGGTGCCGTCACCGAAGTTCCAGGACCAACTGGTGATACCGGACGTGCTCGTGGATAGATCGCTGAACACAACGTCAAGCGGCGCATTCCCGGAAGTGGGTACGGCCGAGAAGTCAGCCGTGGGGCCGTCGTGAACCGCAATATACTCAAACTTGATTTCGTCGTCTTCACCGCAGTCGTTGTCGACAAACAACGTAACATCATACACGCCGGCCTTCGCGTATGCATGGACGGGGTGGCGCTCGACCGATGTCGTACCGTCACCAAAATCCCAATGCCAGGTCTCGGCATAGGTTGAGAGGTCCGTAAATGCGACCGATCCGCCGACACAGAGGTCTGTCAGGTCGGCCGTGAACGCGGCCACCGGCTTCGGGTGTACCGTAACATACTCGACTTTCGTCGCAGTATCGGAACCGCATATGTTGGTCACTGTCAGAGTGACGGTGAAAACACCGGCACCGGTATACTGGTGCGACGGAGACGGATTGCTTGAAGTCTGACCGTCTCCAAAACTCCAGAACCACGATGTCGCGTAGCTGGACAAATCAGTGAACGTGATTTCGTTGCCTTCACAGTCGTCGGTCTTGTCGGCCTCGAAATCGGCGACAGGATGCTCATAGACGGTGATATACTGAGTCCGATACTCCTCATCCTGACCGCAGTCATTGGTAACCGTCAGGCGCACCGAATACTGCCCGGCCACACGATACGTATGAATGGGATAGGGATCGGTCGAGGTAACTCCGTCACCGAAATCCCAGGTCGACGTGGTTGCATTGGACGAGAGGTTCGTAAACGTGACCATCTCACCCACACACGCTTCCTGCGTGCTCGCCCGGAAATCGGCTATCGGACCGACCCCGATCGTGATGTATTCATCACGGGTTCTAACATCACTGCCACAGGCATTGGATACCGTCAGCGAAACCCGGTACACGCCGGCACCGGTATACACGTGGGTGGGGTTCTGATCTGTCGACGTTGTCCCGTCGCCGAACTTCCAGCTCCACGACGTTGCTCCGCGGGACTGATCCGTAAACTGGATCGTCGCTCCCGTACAGGCATCGGTCGGGTCAGCCACGAATTCGGCAATGGGAGAGTCCACCACCCTGATGTACTCGGCCCGCGTTTCTACATCGTCGCCACAGTCATTCCCGACTGTCAACGTAACGGTGTACAGACCCTCGATGTAGTACGAGTGTACCGGGTTCTCGGCATGCGACGTGTCTCCGTCGCCAAAGTCCCACGTCCTGAGGTACTCATCCGTGGACAGGTTGGTAAATGTGACCGCCTCACCCAGGCACACTTCGCGGGAACTCACCTCAAAGTCGGCCACCGGGTAGCGTTGCACATAAATGTAATTGGTTTTTATTTCCTCGTCCTGCCCGCAGGAGTTCGTGACCGTCAGGGACACAGAGTACAATCCCGCGTCAGGATACGTATGCGAGGGGTTTTCATCCGAGGAACCGGTGCCGTCGCCGAAATCCCACACCCAGCCGGTGGCGCCCGTTCCAAGTGAGGTGAAGCGCAGCAGGCCGCCCTCACAGATTTCCGTCAGGTCGGCCTCAAAGTCGGCCGTGGGCGGCTCCTGGACGGTGATATAAGCGAGTTTTGATTCCACGTCCTGCCCGCAGTCATTGGAAACGGTCAGGATAACCGTGTATGTCCCCGGAGAGGTATACGTATGCGACGGGTTCTGCTCGGCGGCAGTATTGCCGTCGCCGAAACTCCAATCCCAGGTTTCGGCCAGGTCAGACATATCGGTGAACTCGACCGTCCCACCAACACAGATGTTCGTCGGGTCAGCCGTGAAGTCCGCCGTAGGACCGGGGTGAATCGTTATGTATTCCGTTTTCGTTTCGGTATCCGGACCACAAGCATTGGTCACGGTTAGCGAGACAGTGTATACACCTCCCGTGGCATAAGTGTGCTGCGGATGCTGCCCGGTCGAGGTCGTGCCGTCACCAAAGGTCCAGGTCCACGACACCGCATTCTGAGACAGATCGGTGAAATGCACCGGTGTCCCAAAACATGCTTCGACCGGGTCTGCCTCAAAATCGGCAATTGGCGGGTCTACCACCGTGATATAGTGTTCAACCGTCTTTTCATCCTCACCGCACAGGTTGGTCACCATCAGAGAAACTGTATACGAACCGGTGGCGGCGTAGGTGTGTACAGGACTAGGATCGGTCGATGTGCTCCCGTCGCCGAAATCCCACGCCCACGTTGAAGCGTGTTGCGACAGATCGGTAAACGTGACCGGGCCGTCCTTACAAACCGATGTCACATCGGATGTGAAGTCGGCAATCGGCGACGGCAGCACGGTGATGAATTCGGTTTTGGCAGCGACGTCCGAGCCGCACTCGTTGGTAGCGGTCAGGGTCACCGTATATATGCCCGGGAGCGGGTACACGTGACCGGGATGTTGATCGGTTGATGTCGTCCCGTCGCCGAAATCCCAGAGCCGGCTGTCGGCATCCCGGGACAGATCCGTGAAAGCAACCGTACCACCCGCGCAAAGCTGGGTAACATCGGCGGTGAAGTCCGCAGTCGGCCCCGGTTTGACGCGAATGTAGATGCGTTTCACAACGCTGTCTTTGCCGCAGTCGTTGAGCACCTTGAGCGCGACATCGTACTCACCGGGTGCCGTATACGTGTGGCTGGCGTTCTGGTGATAGTCCCGACCACCATCGCCGAAATCCCAGCGCCACCAGGTCGGTCCTCCGGTTGACCGGTCTTCAAAGTCGACCGTCAGCGGTGCGCAACCCTCGCGTACATTCGCCACAAAATCAGCCGTCGGCGTGCTCCGGACCACAATATAGTCCTGAGCGGTCCTGGAGGACGTCCCCCCCGGACCAGTGACCGTAAGCGTCACGGTATAGGATCCCGGAGCTGAATAAAAGTGCGTTGCATACTCGTCGTGAGAGATATTGTCCGACCCGGACGCCGGATCTCCAAAATCCCAGGTCCACTCAGAGATATATCCCACCGAGAGATCGGTAAACGCCACCGTCAGCGAATCACAGCCCTCTCGCGGTTCCGCGCAGAAGGTTACAATCGGACGGGGCAGGTTGGTCGTGTCGGTACCGGGAGGCGGAGTATGTATCTCCTCAACCCGAGGATCTTCCAGGCACGGACCGTTGTGTTCAACTTCGGCATATGCCGGTGCGGACCAGAGCACGATTACGCTCAGGAACATCAGGAGCATAGCCGCGATCAGCCCGCCGGTGCTGAT
>JAHIVM010000306.1 GCA_018816665.1 Candidatus Zixiibacteriota bacterium | reverse complement strand
TTTTGCTGCATTCAAAATCGGGGCATAACATCTGACTGGCCTTTGACAGGTAGAATACTATGAATCTGTGGAGTGCTGAGTACTCGTTTGAGGTAGACCTCAAGCAGGGTGTGATTTTCGAGAAAATCTACGGTATCTGGAAAAAGACGACCGCCGAAGACTATCATCGGGATTTCGTCGAGGCGGTGCAACCGTTGATCGCACAGCCGTGGGCCAAGCTGGTTGATCTGGCGGGCTGGAGAACGTCGTATCCCGACGTCGTTAAAGTGGTCGGTAGCCATCTCCGCTGGTGCCGGGATAACAATATGGCCCTTTCCATAAATGTGCTGAACAATGTCAGCACGTTTCGTCAGTTGAACGAGATGTTTTCAGGCGGCGGCACCGGTGCCCTGTCCAAAACCTTTCGCACCAGGGAAGAGGCGGAGAAGTTTCTCAAGGAGAACTGGGTAAATCGGACGGTCAGGAAGTCCGATGTCACCCGGTGACAGGAACGGAAACGGGCTGTCAACCTGGCGGCGACAGCCCGTATGCCTGAGTCAGTCTGACTTCGGGTTTCCGTCGGCTATTTCAAATAGCGATCGAACCATTTCACAATCCATTCGAGACGAGCGACCCGACGATCCGGTCGTCCGTGCCGTGATAATCCATGCGGCGAATCCGGGAACCTGACCATCTCCACTTTCTTGCCAAGCACCTTCAACATGACAAACATCTGTTCTGCCTGTTCGATGGCGCATCGCAGGTCCTGTTCGGAGTGGATGATCAGCACCGGCGTTTTGACATTCTCGAAGTAGGTGAGGGGAGAGCACTTGTCATAGTTCTCCCGGTTGGTCCACGGCCAGCCGTCGAATTCCCGTGCCAACTCCCAGCCCATGTCGGACGACCCGACAAAGGACTTCAAGTCGACTACTGAACGCTGGGTTACAGCAGCTCGAAAACGGTTGGTGTGACCGATAAGCCAGTTGGTCATATATCCGCCGTAGGAACCGCCGGTCACGCCGATGCGTTTGGCGTTGACGAATTTCTGTTTTTCCAGCCAATCGGCTGCTGCCATGCAGTCTTTGTAGTCCAGGTCGCCCCATCCGCCGGCAATGGCCTCGGCCCAGGTTTCCCCGCGCCCTGCACCGCCCCGGGGATTGGTGTACAGGACGACATACCCCTTCGCGGCCAGCAACTGCATTTCGTGGAAAAAGCTGAAAGCATACTGCGTGCGTGGTCCGCCGTGGATTTCGAGAATGGCCGGATACCTGCGGGTGGTCTTGAATCCCGGAGGGGTCACCAGCCAGCCCTGTATTTCGGTGCCGTCGAAGGATGTAAACCATACTTCGCGAGTCCGCCCCAGACTGACATCCTGTCGCAGGAAGGGGTTGAGGTCGGTTCGCTGGACGGCTTTTTTCTCGCCTTCCCAGGTCGTCGGGCAGGTAACAACATCGCCCGGATTATTGAGGTCGGCGTGAATCATTGCGGCCACGCGCGTTTTGCCGTTGACAGAAAACCCCTTTAGATGGCAGTCCCCGCGATACAGCCGGGTGGGTTTGCCTCCGCGGGCCGGGACCGAAAAGAGGTTGGCGGATCCCGTGTCGGCAGACACGAAGAAAAGTCGTCTGCCGTCGGCCGACCAGAACAACCCTGCGTCACCGTGGGCATCGGCCGTATCGGTGAGTGAGGAGTCCACGGCCATGCGATCAAACGCGGGCATCAGGTCACGGGCCGCCGGGCGGCCGTTCAGACCGACCGTCCAAACATGCAGGTTGGCCACTCCCCAGGCATCATCGGGTTTGTCGTGACCGATGTAGGCGATGGTTCTGCTGTCGGGCGAAAAGCGGGGTGAGAACTTCACTCCCGCTGGTGCGGGGATACGTTTCTCTTTTCCACCGTCGGCGGGAATCAGGAACAGGTCAACCCGAAGAGAATCGAGATCCGGGTCCTTGGCTCTGACCGACGTGAACACGATCCATTTGCCGTTGGGAGACACACTCGGATCGCCGTTATCGCGTTTGCCCTTGGTAATCTGCTTGAGTTTTGATGTGGCCAGGTTGAGAGAATACACCTGCGTCGGTCGTGTCGGAAGATACCCGGCGCCGTCGAGGCGGAAATACAGCCGGGTGATGTGCCG
>JAHIVM010000305.1 GCA_018816665.1 Candidatus Zixiibacteriota bacterium | reverse complement strand
GAGCGGCTGATTCGAAGCATTGATTTCCTATCTCGTTATCGGGCCGACATCCCATTGCCGGGCCCGTGCATTGGCGAAATCGAAGATTGATCATTCGATATCGCGTATCTGTCGACCTGCCGGTCGTGTCAGACGCCAACCAGTTCGCCGCGTGTCACCAGCGGCTCACGATCCGACTCCAGCGAATCCATGAGATAGTGCCGTACCCGATAGCGAGAATTCACCAGGACCAGTTGCTTGGCCAGGTTATTCTCCGAATTAATCAGCACCGGTCCCTGCAGGTTGACGGATACTTTGTGGGGATCATCGGGAATCGTGACGATCACGTACGTCTCCACGGAACCCGATTCCTCAACCCTAAGCTCGGCGATCTCTTTGGAATTGATTTCTATGCGGTAGTCCGGATAAAACACCGACGGATTGACGACCATGAAGGTCACCTCGGCATGTTCCACCGACTGAAACCACAAAAACGGTGCCAGCTCCTCCACCTCGACCAGGCAGAACCGGTCGCAGGCCTCAAAGCCCAGAATGGGCCGGGCCATGGTGATGATCTTGCTCTCCGGCACGTCCAATTCACCGAACCGCAGACTCCTAATACGCATGTACGACACCCTTCTCCCGGTCCGCTAACTCATGAAGTTCAGCAAACTGGGTTGAATAATCTTGGCGGCCGACATCAGGGCCGCCTGGTAGTTGTTCTCTTGTGTAGCCAGGTCGGTTATTACCCGGGTAAGGTCAGCATCTTCCACTTCCGAAAGAAGCCGCGTAAATTCAAGGTTGAGATCCAGCAGACGTGAGCTGGTGCTTTCGATCCGCTGATACGAGGTTCCGATGGTGGCTCGTTCGCCCAGCGTGTGACTGATCGCCTGATCAAAGGGCTCCAGCAAGAGACTGACCGCCTCACGGTCATCGTTCTCGAGCGCGTTGGTCAACATCATGAGGGCACCGATCATGTCCCCGGCACCGTAGAGGCCCATCTCCCGGGCGGCGGCGCTTCCCTGCTCGTCCTCGATGGTCAGCGTACGGTACGGATCGTTGTTGATTATCTGAATACCGGTACCGGCATCGTTGATCTCGGCGGTGACATCAAGGGCGGACCCGTTGATGCGATCGATGAAGTCCTGTACCGTGACCAGCGTGGCGTCGTTGGTGTCGATTCTCAACAGGTGTTCACCCTGGTTGATCACAATTTCGCCGCCTCCCAAACCGAGCAGGTTTTTGAGATCGCTCAGGCGGGAATCGACGGTCAATTGCGGGTCAATGTCGGTACCGGTGAAATCGGTAAACAACTCGCCCGCGATGCCCAGATCTGCGGCGGCGGTGCCACCGACATCCTGGATGTCGAAATCGACTCGAGGATTGAGATCGGCTCCGGTGAGTGACGGTGCAACGGTCCCGACGATGCCGAGGTCGCTGGCCGTCTCCTCATCGACGTTCATGTTCCGTACCGAGAGATTCAGCGGCACGCCGTTGGTATCGTTGATCTCGAAGCCCGTGCCGGTGGCATTGAGTCCCATAGTGACGTTATTCACGCCCGACGCTATCATCTGCGTATTGAAGGCCGTGATGACGTCGTCAACCGTGGCAGCACCGGAAAAATCAATCTGAACGTTGATGCCGGCATCATCGGTAACCAGAATTTTGCCTGGTTCAAGATCAATACCGTTGCCGCTGTTCAGGTTTTTGAGCGGCGTGGCGCCGCTGATAAGGCCGGTTTCCGTGGTATCGAGCGATATGCTGTTGCCATCGGCGCTGATCGATGCGGTCAGGTTGGTGATTCCTCCCGCAGTCAACTGGGTATTGATGGCCGTAATGGCATCTCCCACTGTCACGGCGCCGGTCAGATCGATGGTCACCGGGGGCAGAGCCGAGTTGACATCGGCAACCGTGAAGGTGCCGGTAGTCAAATCAACGCCGCTCCCGCCGTGAAGATCGGCCAGCAGCGTGTTGTCGGTGACGCCCACGTTGAGATCGGCATTCTCGCCCAGAATGCCCAGCGAGGCCAGGAATACTTTGTCGGCGGTCAGGTTGACCGTTTGACGAACGCCCGAATCAATCTCAAACTGAATCGCTCCGTTGTCCCCGCGATAAATCGCCCCGTTGTTGGTAAGCTGCAGCGGCGGGGTAGTGGTTTTGAAACCGGAGAAGATGTTTCGGCGCCCGGTCTGCGTGTTGGCCAGACTGAGCAACTGCTCCTGAATGGCTCGAATGTCGTTGGCCGTACTCTGGCGGACACCCTCAAGAACCGTATCGTTCGACATGGCCACGACGATTTCCTTCACCTCCGAAAGAAGGTTTGAGACGTCGCTGAGCGTATTGTCGTACGTACTCAACCAGGTTTTCCCCTGGCTGATGTTGCTCTGATACTGCTCTATCTTCGAGAGCTGCGTGCGATATTCCATATCGCGCAGCGTCCCCAGCGGGTCATCCGACGGTTTGTTGATCCGTCGCCCGGAGGAACTCTGAGTCTGCAGGTCAAGGAACCTGCTCATGGACCGTTGCAGGTTAAACACAACGGTGCCGGAAATCATGGCGTTGGTTACACGCATGTTTGTTCACTCCAACACATTCAGCACTCCATTACCGAATCTCGCCCCGCAGTTCGGTTACCGGGCCCCCGGCTGCTTGGGAGGATTGTCTTTGTAGTCAATGACCGAGGACTTTTTGTGCTCGGCCTCCTTGGAAATCTTCCCTTTAATGATCTTGACCATGCCGAGGAAATCTCCCTTCAGGTTTCCGGCCGCTTTGCGGTTTTCATCCTGAATCTTGACGTATATCTCCTCACGATGCACAACTACATTGCTGGGAGCTTCAATACCTAGTCTGACCTGTCGGCCCCGGATGCCTAGCACCGAAACCTTGATGTGGTCACCTATGGTAATAGACTCGCCCAACTTCCTTGTTAGAATCAGCAAACCACCCTCCGTGGTGACTTCATTCCGCTATAGCGGAGTTATGTTTATCTTCCGACTAGACCCATCGAATGGATTATCGTATCGAGGGCCTGATCCATAGTTGTTATTACCCTTGCTGCGGCGTCATAGGCCTGCTGGTATTTCACCAGATTGACCATTTCTTCGTCAAGATTCACTCCCTGAACCGACTGACGCTGGTTATCGACTTGCTGCAACATCAACGAAAAGTTGGTGGTGTATGAGGTCGCTTCACGGGTTTCAATACCAACCTTACCGACCATACTCGTGTAGAAGTCAGTCATGGTCATACTGCCGTTGTTCATCGTCATGGCGTCCCGCAGAGCGGTGATTTGCTGGGCGACGATAGCATCGTTGACATCAATGTCAGACGTTCCGGAAGCGGCTATTCTATTAATATCGAGTTCGATTTCACGTGAGACCCGGATGCTGGCGGCGGTCAGGTTGGTCGGGTCAAAAAACGACACCCCGGTCGATCCGTTCAATCCGTACCCCGCCTCATGGAGGCTGTTGACGCTTTCCACCAGGGTCCGCGCCAGCTGGTCCAGTTCATTCAGGTATCGGGGGATAATGCTGTCCCGGGATTCGAGCAGCCCGGCCAGTTCCCCGTTGACATTCTTCAGACCGACATCGGTCCCCTGCCAGACCAGCTCATGCGTGACCTTTTCACCGTCGTGCACCGCATTGGTGCCGATCGGCAACTGGTACACGCCGTCCACGAGAATCATCGACCCCATCGATACGGTGGCGGTACCGTCGGACTGCTCCATCACGTTGACATCGATGGTATTCGACAGCTGGTCGATAAGCAGATCGCGCTGGTCGCGCAGGTCGTTAGCCCGGAAATTACCCAGTTCAGAGCTTTTGATCTGGAAGTTGAGATGGGCTATCTCGGTTGTCAGGCGGTTGACTTCTTCGGTCGTATTGACGATGTCGCGATCGACTGCGTCCCGGAGCTGAATCAGGCTGTTGGCCCGCTGGTTTATGAGATGCACCAGTTCGTTGGCCGAGGCCACCACGGCCGAACGGTTGCCCGCCAGGGTGGGATCGGTCTCCAGGGTCGACCAGGAATTGAAGAACTGATCGACCAACTCGCCCAGCGAACCATCCTGCGGTTCATTGAACAGGTTCTCGATCTGGTCCATTGTTTTCTGCTTGTAGGTCCACTCACCGAGGCCTTTCTGTGCCTCGCGGTATTGCCTGCCCAGGAACAGATCGCGCATATGCCGCACGCTGTCCACTCTCACGCCGCTTCCCAGTGGCCCGTGGGCGCTGCTCTCCGGGAGCGCCTCGGTCATCATCACTCGCTGCCGGGTATACCCGGGGGTATTGACATTGGCGATGTTGTGACCTATGGTCTGCATCGACACCTGGGTCGACAGCAGGGCTCGTTTTCCGATCTCGAGTCCGGCAAAAAGTCCGGGCATCAGATCCTCCTATCAACCATCACTGTTGATGGACCGTCAGGATGTTGCCCACCTCGTCCATAGGTGGCTTCCGGATTGTTTATTCTGGACAGCATGACCATGGTGCGGGAAATGAACTCGCGCGACTGGTTGAGCAGCAGCGCATTCGAATCACGCACCTCGTTTATGCGGACGTCCAGACTAAGAATGATTTCTCGAAGTTTGAGCAGGCGTTCGGCCTGATTGTCATCGGCCAGCTCAGCCAGCCGTGCGACTGTCATGTCGCCGTCAAACGACCTGGCTTCTTTGATCCGTGCGAGGAGATCCTCCCGCACACGATTGAGCCGCTGGCTCTCACGGATCTTCTCGCGCTGCTGCTCGGTCACACGGCTGATACCGGCGACATCGTTTTTGACCAGCATGGTCTTCTGTCGATCCAGCAGATCGAGAAACTCCTCAAAGAGGACGGCTTCCTGGCTGATTACCTGAATAAGTTGGTTTATCATATCCTATACTCGCCGATTACTTCCTGCATCTATGTTATCGGTTATCTAATGCCGGTCTTTAGCTTGCTCGTCACCGACAGAGAGTGTCAGGTACGATTTCACACGTGCGACATACTGCTTCGTTTCTGCAAAAGGAGGTATCCCGCCGTATTTGGTCACATTCCCGGGACCGGCGTTGTATGCGGCCAGTCCCTGGTCCACATCGCCGAATCGCTCAATCATTTGTGCCAGATACCGGCTGCCCGCCCGGATATTTTCCCGTGGATCGTACACATTTGACACCTCCAGATCCCGGGCGGTCGTATCCATCAGCTGCATGAGTCCCTTGGCCCCGGCCCGGGATACGGCTTTGGGGTTACCGGCCGATTCGGCCCGTATGACGGCCGTGATCAGGGCCGAGTCCAGTTTGGTTTCGCCGGCTGCCTCATCGATGAACTTCCCGAAGTCCTCCCGTATGGGATCACTCTTCACCCGAACCTGCGCGTTTTTCAACGGCAGCATCTTGGTGGGGCGTTCGACCGGTTTGGCGGCCGGTTCCTTGTCCGGTAGCGAGATTGAGGGTTTGTCGTCGATTTTGATCGGCTCCGGCGCCTCGGGCCGAAGCGGTTTCAGGGCTCCGGTATCCGAATCCGGGACATATTTTGCTTCCAATTGCTTGACCAGCGATGAATACAATAAGTCGGCGATAGACTGGTTGCCGCCAAAGCCGGAGCGTCGCGCCACTTCCATATCAAACATGTCGGTGAACGTCTCTTTGCCCAGTCCCCCGGACATCGGGGCATCCTTGGTGAGCGTGTTCTCCGGTATGGTCTGGCGCATGGTTTTGAGCATTTGGTACATAAAGAAGGACTCGAATTCCTTCGCAGCCTTCTTCAGGCGAGCCTTTTCGGCTTCGAGACCGTCGGCTTTCGCCGCCTTGAGCCGCTCCAGACCGTCGATTCCCGGCAGGGTGGGCATGGCTTTCGCCGTCACGTTCATTACAGCACCACCAGGTCCGCCCGCAAAGCCCCGGCCTGTTTGAGGGCCTGGAAGATTGCAATAATGTCTCGAGGAGTGGCCCCTATGCGGTTGAGCGCATTGGCCACATCGGCCAGGTTCACCGAGGCTTTGAGCTTCACCACCCGGGCGTTTTCCGTATCGACCGAAATGTAGGACTCGTCGGTCACCACCGTTTCTCCGTCGGAATACGGCAGCGGCTGGGAGATCACCGGCCGGGACTGGATGTTCACCGTGATGGTACCGTGTGCAATTGCGACCGGTTCTATGGTCACGTGCTGGCCGGCAACGATAGTACCGGTCTTTTCGTTTATCACAACACGGGCAACGTTATCTGGGACAATCTGCAGATGTCCGATATCCGACATGAACTTGGAATGCAGTGTCGGGTACATGAAGCTGTCCGGAACAATGACCTTGATTGAGCCGCCGTCGACCGGATACGCGACAGTACCGTACTTGATGTTGATTCGTTCGGCCACGCGGTGCGACGTGGTCAGGTCCGGATTGGTCAGTGACAGGTAGAACTCCTTATCGCTCTCTTTGTCCCTGGGCAGGGCCTCGGTGACCTTGGCGCCGCCCGGAACGCGGCCGACCACCGTGTAGTTGTTCACGATACGGTTTCCCTCGTCCACCTGGACGTTGAAGCCACCGATCGATACCGCACCCTGGGCCGTGGCGCGAACCACGCCGGAGGGGTCGGACAGGGGGGTCAACAGGAGTGTCCCGCCGCCGAGCGATGAGGCATCCCCAATTGACGACACGGTCACATCAAACCGGGCGCCGGAGATCTGCTGGCTGGAGAGCTTGGCGGTGACAATCACCGCTGCGATATTTTTGACTTTGAGCTTGGCGGCGTCGACCGTCAGCCCCATCCGTTCCATCATGTTGGCGAGCGACCGGGTTGTAAACTGCGTCCCGCTGCCGTCGCCGGTACCGTCGAGACCAATCACCAGACCGTAGCCGATGAGATCAACTTCCTCACTTTGCTGGAACCCGGCGATATCTTTGATGCGTACCTGCGATCCAAAAGCGACATCCACCATAAGCAACATCAGCACCAGGGTGACAATCATCGTGCCGGGGATGGCCAGGCGGGCGTACAATGAATTGACAAACATCGCGGCCTCCTAAAACACCCAGTTGATGAGACGGGTAAAGAAGCCGGGGCGTGATCCGGTACTGGCGTTGCCCTTACCGGTGTACGATATCTCGGCATCCGCTATCAGGTATGACTCAATGGTATTGTCCGGGCTCAGGTCACGAGAGCGAATGACGCCCGACAGATACAGGGACTCTTCATCGCCGTTGATACCGATGACCCGGGATCCCTCCACGACAAGGTCGCCACTTTGTCTTACCTCGACTACCGTGACGGACATCTTCGCCCGGATACTCCCGGCCCGAAGGTTCTCCCCTTTGCCGTCGTATTTGTTGCTGTTGTCCGCCTTTCCTCCAAACATCGGAATGAAATCCAGAGAACCTATTCCGGGGCCGCCGGCGGTACTGATCTCGGTCGATTTCTCTGTTTTGGTTTCCACCTGGTTGGTGGCGCGGCTTTGTTCCACGATGAGCACGGTCAGGATATCTCCTACCGCGGCGGCTTTGATGTCACTGAACAGCGACTGGCCTTTGCCAAAGTCCTGGCCGCGCAGTTTCAGAGAAAACGGCAGCAGCAGGAAGAGGGCCAGAAAGATGAGCAGGCGTTTGGCGTTCATATCGTTTCCTCGATCCTATGAGGTTACTTGTCTACACTTACTGATTTGCCGTCCACGACCCGGGCAGTGATGATTTTTCCCGAGGCCTCGTTGCGTACTCGTACCGACTCGCCTACCGAGGCACTCTGCAAGGAAGTACCCGGAGCGGAGATGATGCACAGGCCGTCGTCATAGGTGATGGTCACTTCGTTGCCGACTTCAATGTCGGGAACCGATTCCATCGCCGTGACCAGGAGGACATCACCTTTGTTGAGGTTCCGTCTCGCCCGTTGACCAATGAGTTCGTCCGGAGTTCTCACCGGTTGCGTTCGCAGTGAGGTGACCTCGACCCGGGTTCGTTCAAAAGTGCAGTCTGTCAGTTGCTGGTGGCGCTTGATCCGGTCGCCGATGACGAGAACGGAGTCATACTTGTGGATGCACAGGTGGACCTGACCGCGATCGATCTCTTCCCCGTCGTCGGTGACGGTGGCACGAATCGTGAATGATCCGACCGGGTCTTTCATGGTCAGGGCCTTGAAATCCAGATCGTCGGGATGCACCAGACGGGTCTTGAGCTGGTTCGAGAGTATCTCGATGGTGTAGTAGTCCGGATTCAGGTTATATGCCAGCATGACCTTATCAATGAGCGCCCTGCCCGTTTCCTCCGCCCCGGCACCAACGGCCAAGAGCAAAAGGGTCAACAGAATCAACAGAGACATCAGCAACCGTCGCATGGAGCGCATCCTATCGCTTCAGATTGTTGGCAATCGACGACATATCGTCGGCCGTCTGAATGGCTTTGGAGTTCATTTCGTAGGCGCGTTGCGCGACGATCATGTTGACCATCTCGTCAACCACCTCAACATTGGACATTTCCAGGTAGCCCTGGTTAACCATGCCCAGTCCCTCGCTACCCGGCTGACCGGTTTGCGGATCGCCGGAGGCCCCGGTTTCCATCATGAGGTTTTTGCCGATAGCCACCAGGCCGGCCGGGTTGGTGAAGCGGGCCAGTTCCAGAGATCCGATTTCGGCCGGAGCGTCCTGCCCCACCTGCATCACTTCAATAGTGCCGTCGCTGCCGATTGACACGGAAGTGGTATCGGACGGCAGATTGATTTCGGGGATCACGAAGTAGCCGTCGGACGTCACTATGTCGCCGTCGGCGGAAAGCTTCAGGGCACCGTCACGCGTGTACGCGGTGGAGCCGTCGGGGAGTCGTACCTGCAGGAACCCGTCGCCTTCGATGGCGATATCGAGCGGGTTGCCGGTCATTGACATATCACCGGTGGTGTACGAACGGACAGTTGAGGCCGGTCGCGTACCGTAACCGATAGCCAGCCCGGTGGGCACTTCGGAACCCAGGGCGGTGGCGGTGCCGGCGCGGCGATAGTTCTGGTACAGCACATCCTGAAATTCCAGCTTGCTTTTCTTGAAGCCGGTGGTGTTGACGTTGGCCAGGTTGTTGGCAATGTTGTCAACATTCATCTGCTGGGCCGCCATACCGCTGGCCGCTGTTCTCATTGCTTTTATCATATCAT
>JAHIVM010000304.1 GCA_018816665.1 Candidatus Zixiibacteriota bacterium | reverse complement strand
CGCCAGCCACCTTCATGGGCAACACAATACCATGACCGACCACAACAAGCGAGTCACCGTTGTCCACCAGGCCGCTGCGACGAACAGGAATCGGTGTCCGCCCCACCACGGCACGGTCCAGCCGCACGACCGAATGATCATTGTCGCCGGCCAGTTGCTGATTGATAATACCGTCGCAGAAGTAGACGTTGTCGGCTGAAATCGTCGTCTGCGGTCCCGTAACCGCATCTATCTGCTGAAAACCAAAAATGAAGGCGACCGAACCGCAGTCCGAAGCGTCCACACAGTGCCCCGCCGTCACAATGATGTCCTCGCCCACCAGGAAGCCGCTGCAAAACCCGATCTGCGCCTGACCGGCAAACGGCTCGCCGGCACACAGCGGCAGCCCGCCCTGGGTCGTCCACGCCGATGTTGACAGGTTGAAGGTGCCGTTCCCATTGTCGCTGATCTCACTGGTACTGACCACGACCACGGCCGCCTGAACCAGCTTGAGCAACTGCGGATCGGTGATGTCGTATGGCTCGCGACGATCATCGTCGCCGTAAATAACGCGGGTTGAGGCGTCATCCGACGGGACATATCCCTGCCAGCGCTGGTAATAGGCCGCATCAACAAGCGCCCGAATCGAATCCAGACCCGACAATCCCTGCGTCTGGCCCGTGTAAAAAGCCCCCGGATCCTTGTCAAAGACTAGATCAGCAGCCTCGACCCCGCCCTGAACCGGCAACAGGACACCTGCAACCATGACAAAAAACAGAACAACTGCCCGCGCTGTACTCATTGCACTACCTCGTCTCTGTGTCGTGTGGGTCGCCTTACCGATGTGCCCGGTCCGGTCCGACGTCTCCGTGGTGTTATGGATATAATATATCTATTTACTCCAATATAGAATAAACACCGACGTCGGGCAACAGGTTTCTCAAAACGGGGCCGGGACGGCGAAAAGTGTCGCCGCCCCGGGGGCAATGGCGGAAGCAGGACAAGATATCACCCCGATCCGGCTACGGGCAGGTCGGAAGTGGGGGGAAGTTGATGAACAGGTGGTCAATGAGGGCCGTCAGGTCGCCCACATCCACTCCTCCGTCGGAAGGCACGGCGACATCGGCCTCCACATCACAACACAACGGAGAGAAGTTTATGAAAAGGTGATCAATCAGGTTAGTCAGGTCACCCACGTCAACCGATTGATCGCTCACGACGTCGCAATTGGTGCCAATATCCAGGACAACATCCCCCCGATCCCCCACACAGCAGCCGTCGCACACATTGCCCACGCCGTTGAAATTGTCATCCTCCTGACCGGGGTTGACATCCTCCGGGCAATTGTCGCAGCTATCCGGGACCCCGTCAAGGTCACCATCGGCAAAATCATCGTGACCCGGGCAGAGATCGCAGGCGTTTCCGTTTCCGTCGCTGTCGTCATCTGCCTGGTCGGCATTGCCGATTTCGGGGCAGTTGTCTCCGGCATCCTCCACCGAGTCACCGTCGGTATCAACAAAATGCGCCCTGGGCACACAACTGACAAAAACGTCATCGCCCCCGGCCCGAGAGCGGTCGTACGCTCCCTCGGTGGTCGGGAAGTCCGAGGACTGGGTGGCTCCGGTAATGTACAAATCACCGGCTGCATTCAACGCCAGCCCACCGGCCCCGTCAATGCCGACGCCGCCAAGGAAACTTGAGGTCAGCAGTTCGGTCAACCCGGCATCAAGAGTGGCGAAGTACGTTTCGCCGCCCCACTGGTAGGCACCGCCGCCGAATTCGTCAACACAGGCGCCGGGCATAATGGGGAACGTTGTTGAGTTGGTGTTGCCTATTACATACACAACGCCGTCATCGCCAAGCGTGAGCGTTTTGGTGTATTCCCATCCGGGGCTGCCCAGGTAGGTGCAGGCCAGGACGGTGTCCAGGTCCGGTCCCATACGGCAGATCAGACCGTCGTTCCCTACATCGGATCCGCCGCTGCCGGCATAGTCCTCCCGAAAAGCACCGGTCGATGTGGGCAGGTCGGTCGAGCTGGTGTGTCCGGTGAAATACAGGTTGCCGTCGGCATCAAGCCGCAGCCCATACACCCAGTCGTCGCCGCTGCCGCCAAAGTAGGTCGAGGCCTCCAGGGTGGTGAGATCGCCGCTGAGCCGCGACACGAACACGTCGCCGTACTTTTCATCGCCGAAGTACGTCTCGCTATAGGCACCGGCAGTGGTAGGAAATTTAGCAAACCCCAGATTGGTGGAACCGGTGACGAAGATGTCGTCGTCATCGTTGACGGCCAGGTAGCCGCCATCCTCCCAGTCACTGCCGCCCAGGTAGGTCGAGGCCTCCAGCGTGGTCAGATCCGCACTAAAACGTGATACAAAAATATCGCCGCCCCACGGCATCGTGCCGGTACCGTTGTAGGAATTGTCATACGCTCCGACCGTGGTTGGAAACAGCGACGAATTCGTATAACCTGCCACGACGATATCGCCGTTGCCGGCACGTACAATCGAGTTAGCCTCTTCGTACCCGGTAGTGCCCAGGAAAGTGACGGCGGTCAGGGAGCTCAGGTCGGTCGTCAGACGGGCAATAAACACATCCTCGTTGCCCGCATAGGCAGTGTCGTAACTGCCGGTAATATGGGGAAAATCCGCCGAGCGCGTCTGGCCGGCAAGGTACAGATTCCCCTGACCATCGAGCATCATCGCGAGATTCCGCCCGCCACCGTCATTTCCACCGCCGCCCAGAAACGTACCTGCGATCAATTCGCTGAGATCGGCGTTGAATTTGACAATGAAGATGTCATCGCCCGGCGGGTTTGCCTGCAGGTAAGCACCGTCGGTCGACGGAAACGAGGTCGAAGACGTCATGCCCGCCACATACACAAACCCGTCGTCATCAACAACCACCGCCGGTTTGTTATCGGCAGCCGTACCACCCAGATAGGTGGAACCGAGTAGCGGATCGATAATCAGCTCGCAGTCACGACGATACGCACCCGGCGCAAAGCCGTACTCGGTGCCATCCGTAACGTAGCGCACGTCCACCGTAACCCGTCGGCCGTCGATAATCTGGTACGCTTCCGGCGCAGTAAACGAGGCCGGGCTGTTCTTGAGCTCCATTCTCAATTCTCCGGAGTCATCGACACTGAGCAATCCCGCCCCGTCAATACGCAGGCGAACAACTTCGGGATCTGTGCCCGGGGCAATCGTGAACACTTTTTCCACCCCTCGACTGCCGGCTATCAGATTGACCTCCACTCCGGGCCAGATCTCCCCCAGGCCAACCCCACCCCAGGTTTTTGCAACGGCAATCCAGGCGTTTTTATCGTCACCCCGAAAATAACTGAATCGGGCCGGGCGCATATTCCGTGCCCGGGGTACCGTTAGTCGGCCGTTCACCGGGGACTCACGAAAGACCGCCGGGAAACCGGCTTCACCGGCGCCCGAGACGGCATAGACAAGGACATTGCGGTCGGTCACGTAGACATCGGCACCAGCCTGGCTGGCATAGAAACTGACATTGGCGGCCAACTGCCCGGCGTTTTCGACAAATGATACCGGTATGTCGACCGCCGAAACCGGGGCAGACAAACCTGCCAGCAGCCAGGCCGTAGCCATTACTGCCGATATCGGGGTCGGAATGCGAGAGAACATCTTACCTCCTCTGAAAAGCGCGGAATTGTGGCGACTTGTACTCCAGTGTTCCCTCGGTCCGGAACATCTTGCACGAAAGAGCAGACAAAAACGTCCTCGTAAGCACGTTAGCCTCGCAGACAGGTTGCCTTTGACATTGCGGTAGAGTATATTTTTCACCGAGCAGGTCACCACAAATAGAGACAGCATATTGACCATCAACACCTTACACCGGGCAGCCCAAAACGGCGACAGCAACGCCGAAGGGGCACTTTTTGCCCTTCTCTCCGCAAGATTCCGATACTTCGCTGAACATAAGATCGAGAGTCGCGACGATGCCGAGGAAATCGTTCAGGAGGCGCTGAAAACGATTCTCGATAAGTACCGCGATATTGAGTTCACCACCAGTTTCGCGGCGTGGGCCTACAAAGTGCTGGACAACAAAATCCTGGCCTACTTCAGGCGCAGCACCGTCCAGCGCGAGAGAATGAAGGGATCTACCGATGCCGACGAGACTCCGGTGATGACGGTCGAGGAAACCGCATTGGAACGGCAACTGCTGGAATGTCTCAGAAAGCTCCATGCCGCCAACCGGCGGCATGCCCGGGTGCTGAACCTGCACTACCTCGGGTTCACCGTTGAGGAGATTTGTCGACGGGTTGACGTGACCCGCAACAATCTCTATTCACTGCTGCATCGGGCCCGAGCAAGGCTGGCAGATTGTCTGGAAACGGGAGATATGTCCTGATGGATTCATGTTCGGATGCGCACTATCGCGAGCTTCTGGCCGCTTATGAACTGGGTATGCTCGATGATGTCCGGTTGCGGGACCTGGAGCTACACCTGCTGGAATGCGATGTCTGCTTTGCCGAGGCCGAACGTTTCCGAGAAGCCGCGCGCCTGTTGCGGAAATCTCCACGGATCCGCGAAATGGTGAGCGATACCTACCGGGAGTCCGGACCGCAGCAGCCGGCCACTTCCAGCCGCTCGGTGCGCCGTCTGGTGACCACCTGGCTCGCCGCCGCGGCCGCCCTGCTGATTCTGGTCCTTCGCCCCTGGCACATTGAGATACATCCATCGGACTTCGCCTCAGCCGCCGAAACTCGCGTGGCTGTGAAACCGTTCTGGAATTCGACCGGCCAGGCAAATCAGGATTTGACCGGAAGAGTCATCGCCAGCCTTCTGAGCGCCGACCTCTCCCGGGTGAGCGGCCTGCAAGTCGTATCAACCCAGCGAGTACATGATGTCGGCGCCAATCTGGCCAGGGAAAGCCGTGAATGGACACACAATGATATAGTCGCCAGTTATGCCCGTCTCACGGATGCCAACTGGGTCATCACCGGTGACATCCTGTCGGTCGACTCCGGTCTGGTTCTGACCTTCGAGCTGTCCGATGCCGCCTCGCAGTCCGTGGTGGCCGCCGAAACCATTACGGCCCAACGCGGCGAAGACATGTTTGCGGTCGTCGACCGGATGACGGCTCAAATAGGCAGGCACTTCCGGAAGTCGTCAGTCATTCCCGACAGAAGTGTTGCCGATGTCACCACCCATTCATTCGAGGCCTACCGAAACTACGTCGCCGGTCTCGACAACTACTACAAACTGTACTGGAGTGAAGCGCTCGAGTACTTCAATCGCGCCGTGGAACTCGACTCTACTTTCGCCATGGCCTACTACTATCTGGTCCGACTTGGACAGCGCGACGTCTACGACGCCATGGTGCGGTACGCGGACAACGTCAGTTCACCAGAGCAGCACCGAATCCGATCTCTCATTCTGGTCCGGGAAGGTAACCGGTCGGCTGCGATCGAGGAACTTCGCATCCTTCTTGAGAAGTACCCCGATGACAAAGAAATTCTGCACCAAATCGCATCCAATTTCTACGCCGTGGAGCAGCTCGACTCAGCCGAGGTCTACTGGAACGAGTCGCTTCGTCTCGATAGCTACTACAAGACCGCGCTGAATCATCTGGCTTACCTGTACGCGCGCACCGACCGTTACGATCAGGCCATCGTTGCGATAAACCGTTACATTGACATTGCCCCCAATGAGGCCAACCCCTATGACACGCGGGCCGAAATATATTCGTGGTACGGACGGCTCGACGATGCCGCCGCATCGTACCGACAGGCCCTGGCCATCAAACCGGACTTCTACTCATCGCTGGCCTACCTGGGATACATGAGTCTGTTCGCCGGTGACTATGTAACCGCCGACAGTTGCTTCGATGTCCTCACGACGCTCGACAGCGATGTCCTCAGACCGGCCGGACGGCTGTATCAATCGTATAGTCCGCTCCATCGGGGACAATATGCCCTTGCCCTCCGGGGCATTGACTCCGCTGTTGTCGCCAATAAAGCAGAACTGGCAATTGACCGATTGCGCCCGTTGGACATGGTCTACATCTATGTCCAGCGAGCCTATGCGCTGCATGAAGCGGGCGCCTTTGACTCCGCCGTCGCATCACTTGAACTCGCCGCGCAGTACTGTGGTAAACGCTCCATCGTTTGCTACCGGCAGATGATGGTCCAGTATCTCGCCGATGGTGGTCACATGGATCGGGCAGCCGTGGTCCTTGAGCAACTCCGCGCCGATCTGGGCGATAAGGCCGAACAATCCCCGGCGTACTGGTATGCCGCCGGTTGCCTCGCGCTGGCTCGGGGAAACCATCAACAGGCCGTCGATGACCTGGAAACGTCCTGGTCCCTGGCTGCAGACTTCAAGGTCAGCTACATGCTCGGCCGCGCCTACCTGACCGCCGGTCGGCTGAGCCGAGCGGTCAGGCAGTGGGAACGAACAGCACGCATTTACGATTCCCCCCGGGCGTCAATGGCCAGTTGGAGCGCCAAAACTCATTACTTCCTGGGACGGGTCTACGAGGAATCCCGATGGTATGACCGTGCCGCCGAGCAGTACGAGCAGTTCCTGGAAATCTTCCGGGGTGCCGACGACGGTATCAGTGAGGTCGACGACGCCCGTGCGCGTCTTGATCGCATCCGTCGGCGTTCCTGATCGGTTGTCTGCACAAGACACAACAGAGGAGCAATCGGACCCGGATGGGCAAGGTCCGATTGCCCCGGGGAAGGGTCACAAGCAACCCAGGTCCTAGCTGCAGGCAGTCAGGGCAGGAAAGGTAATAAACAGATGATTTATCAACTCCGTTAAGTCTCCTACGTCGACCGAACCATCAGGTGCCCCCGGGGGGGCGACATCGGCTTCCGACGGACAACACAACCCCCCAAAGCCAATGAACAGGTGATCAATCAGATTGGTCAGGTCGCCAACATCCACCACCTGATCGGCGAGATTGCAATCCGGCAGCGTCTGAATGTTGCCGCGCTCCCCAAGGCAACAGCAGGCATCGCCGATGCCGTCGGAATCACTGTCAGTCTGCAGGGGATTGAACACAAAGGGACAGTTGTCAGTATCGCAGGTGT
>JAHIVM010000303.1 GCA_018816665.1 Candidatus Zixiibacteriota bacterium | reverse complement strand
CCTGCTCGTTATTGTCCTGATCGCGCTGGGGACGGTGTGCACTCCCTCGCCTGCCTGTGCTGTTGATCTGGATTCCCTGCTGGCGAACTCCGTGGGCGGCCCGGCGGCAGTCACGGCGCTCCGCGGTGTTACTTCGTTCCGGGGCACCGGTACGGTGAAAATCAACGATCAACCCGGCCAGTTTGTCTTGTCGGTTGCCATGCCCGACAAACTGCACCTGCAGGTCGACATGATGGGGTTCAGCATCACTCAGGCGTTTGACGGCAGCGTGGGGTGGCAACGCGATTTCAACGGACAAGTCAGCGAGCTGAGTGGATTCGAATACCAGGAGATTGTCAACCAGGCGTACTTTCAGACATACTCGTACCTGTTCGATGGACGTATCGGGGGCGGCAAGCAGTATGTCGGGGTGGTTACTCGCGACGGCGTGGCTTACCACCAGGTGGATTTCTATCCGCTGTACCTCGATACAGTGAGCGTATTGTTTGACCAAACGACCGGCCTGCAGGCTGTCAGTATCGGCTACATGGATAACATGGAAATGGTGTCGACGTCGGATGACTACCGCGCCGTAGGCGGATTCCTGACCTCGTTTCACTCGGTAGCGGCGGCCACCGGTGCGCCGTTGTCATCGGACTTTCAGGTTGACTCACTGATGGTCAACCATCCGGTCGATCTGAACCTGTTCCGGAAGCCCGGCACCTCGGCAGCCGATTTCCGCTTTCCGGCCGGGGTAGACTCCGTTCTGGTGCCCTTTGAGCTGGTCACCGGTCACATATATGTCGGCGGCGTGATCAACGGAACACGGAAGGTCCGCTTCATTCTTGATTCCGGAGCCTCGGCCAACGTGTACCATGCCCCTGCTCTCGACGGTCTCGCGGTCGAGATCGTAGGGGAGATAGCCGCGAAAGGCATCAGCGGATACGAAAAGGTACAAATGGTCCGTACCGACTCGGTAGCGGTGGGGGACCTGGTGCTGCTGGGGCAGACCGGGGGATCGGTGGACATGACGGGTATTGGACGTGACGACGGCGATATACGTTTTGGCGGTGTGCTGGGCTATGATTTCCTGAGCCGGTTTCCCATCCTGGTAGACTATCCGGGGAGTCGGCTCATCGTGTACAATCCCGAGCGATTTGCCCCTCCCGAGGGCGGCGCAGAGGTGCCGTTTACGTTGACTATGCAGGTTCCCACTATTCGGGCGGAACTCGCCGGAGTTGCGGGCGATTATATAGTTGATCTCGGGAATGCATTCGGCGTGATCGTCCACCACGACTACGCCCGGCGCACAAACCTGCTGGCGCGGCTTGACGATGTTGAGACGTTTACCGACCGGGTGGCCGGATTGGGCGGCTCGGTGGCCGGAAAGTCAGCTTTCGCCGCGACATTCAGTTTCGGGGATATCCGGGTAAATTCACTCCGGGTTATCCTGCCCGAATCGAGCGAGGGATTGGCCGGGTCAACAGCAGTCGCCGGCAATATTGGGAACTTGTTCCTGAGGCAATTCAGGGTGCTTTTTGACTATGCCGGGCGGCGATTGTTGTTTTATGATGGTGAGTCGACCGGACCATAAGCGCCTGTCGACGGATAACGGCGATTCTTTTAGCTGTATTGCATCAAGAGACGTATCGGGCAACCGACAATTGAGAGTATAGCGAGAGGCGCAGCGCCCGGTGAAGGCACGCGCCCGGATAAGGAAGGTCCGTTTTGATATATCTGAAAACACCCAGACAATCTGTTGTTGTCCTCACGGTACTGGGTCTGTTGCTTGCGGCTGCCCCGGCCCTGGCCGGAAACGCCGATGAAAGCAAGGACGGTTTCCATGCCCGTCATCAGGTGGGAGCTCGTATCGGCGGCTGGTCCAACCAGGGTGCCTCTCCCGCGGACAGCGTGCAGGATGCGGGATCCCTGGCGTATTACCTGACGGACTTCTCCGAGGCTAATTTCTATCTTGAAGGGTTTGCGGCATACCGCATATCCCCCTATTTGATGGGTGAGATTTCGCTGGGTATCGTTAGTCGGGGGGATGTTACCCTGGTGCCGGATCCCAATCTGGATTCCCGCCGCTACGGGGGATTGCTTGTGTATCCCATACTGGCCAAGGTGAAACTGTATCCGCTCGGTGATTATAGCGGCAAGTTTCACCCCTTTGTGACAGCCGGCGGCGGACTCTACTATGCCAGACATGATGTACAGATAGTATCGGGCTACGATGCTTTTTATAATTACTACTTCGAAGAGGACTCAAAGACGTCGTTCAGCTACGTGCTGGGCGGGGGTTTCGATTGGCCGGTAGCGCCGATGGTGGGCCTGGAATTCAACGTGCAGTACATGCCGATTGACTTCTCCAGCAACCTGGTCGGCATTCAGGACTACGGTTCGCTGACGTTTACCGTGGGCGTGAAATACCTGTTCCAGTCGACATCCGATAAATCCAAGAGGTAGAGGGATCTCAGAACCGTTTTGGAGGGACACCATGAAGGTAGGTATTAACGGGTTTGGAAGAATTGGTCGCCTGGTTTTCCGCGCGTCCAAGGATACCGATGTTGAGGTGGTAGGCGTTAATGACATCACCGATGCCAAAACGCTGGGTCACCTGTTGAAATATGACTCGGTTCACGGTCGGTATCCCGGCGAGGTCGGGGTCGACGGTTCCAACCTGGTTGTTGACGGCAAGAAGATTCCGGTGTTTGCCGAAAGAGATCCGGCCAAGTTGCCGTGGTCCAGGGTGGGCGCGGATGTCATTCTCGAGTGCACCGGCATATTCCGCACCAAAACCGAGGCTTCCAAGCACATCCAGGCGGGAGCAAAAAAGGTCCTTATCTCGGCTCCGGCGAAGGAGCACGATGGGACATTTATTCTTGGTGTGAACTCCGACCAATATGACAAGAGCAAGCACGACGTTATTTCGATCGGTTCCTGCACGACCAACTGCCTGGCCCCGGTGGCCAAGGTACTGCTGGACAATTTCGGAATCGTCAAAGGGTTCATGACCACCATCCATTCGTACACGGCCGACCAGCGCCTGCAGGATTCCCCGCACAAGGACTTGCGCCGGGCTCGAGCGGCGGCGCTTTCGATGATTCCCACGACTACCGGCGCGGCCAAGGCCATTGCCCAGGTGATCCCGGAGTTGACCGGCAAGCTCGACGGTTGTGCGATCCGGGTTCCGACCCCGAACGCGTCGCTGGTGGACCTCGCCGTGGTGCTCGAGAAGAGCGCGACTGTCGATCAGATCAATGCGGCGGTGAAAAAGGCGGCCACTTCCGGTCCGCTGTCCCGCACGCTGGAATACTGCGATGAGCCTATCGTGTCGTCGGATATCATCGGCAACCCGCACGGATCGGTGTTTGACGCCCAGATGACCGCTGTCAACGGCGATCTGGTAAAAGTATTTTCGTGGTATGACAATGAGTGGGGCTTCTCCAATCGTATGCTTGACATGATGCTGATGATGCTCTAGCACATCGGAGAGGGATAGCAATGAACAAGGTAACGGTTTCCGACATTAATTTCCGCGGGCGCAAAGCGCTCGTGCGGGTGGACTTCAATGTCCCCCTGGACCGTAATCAGCAGATCAAGGATGATCGCCGAATCAAAGGCGCCCTGCCGACTATCAGGAAGATTCTCGGCGACGGCGGGATCGTAATCGCCTGCTCTCACCTGGGTCGACCGGGTGGTCAGCCGGTGCCGGAACTATCCCTGCGTCCGGTGGCCGAACGATTGAGCGAGCTGCTGGGTCAGGAAGTGAAGTTTGCCGATGACTGCGTCGGCCCGGAAGCCTCCAACCTGGCCGGTAAGCTCAAGTCCGGAGAATGCCTGTTGCTGGAGAACCTGCGCTACCACCCGGAGGAAAAGAAAAACGATCCGGAGTTCGCGCGCAAGCTGGCCAGACTGGCTGATATCTATGTCAACGATGCGTTCGGGACGGCTCACCGCGCCCATGCCTCGACCGAGGGCGTCACCGCGCACTTCAATCAGTCGATCGCCGGTTTTCTGATGCAGAAGGAAATCGACTACCTGCACTCGGCGATCGAAGACCCGGATCGTCCCTTCGCCGCCATTCTGGGCGGGGCAAAAATCTCGGGCAAGATCGATGTCCTTAAACAACTGCTGCACAAAGTGGACATGTTGTTTATCGGTGGTGGCATGGTATTCACCTTCGCGAAGGCCATGGGATATCAAATCGGCGACTCGTTGCTGGAAGAAGACAAAGTGGATCTGGCTCGGGAGACGATTGCCGCCGCCCAGGCCGCCAAGGTGAAACTGTATTTCCCCAGCGATGCCGTGGTTGCCGCGGAGATATCCGACGATGCCGAGACATCGATTGTACCCATCGATCACATTCCACCGGGCATGAAAGGTCTGGATATCGGTCCGGAATCCGTACGGCAGTTCTCTGAGGCGCTGGCGTCGGCGCGGACTGTCATCTGGAACGGGCCTATGGGTGTGTTCGAGTGCAAACCGTTTGCCTCGGGAACGCTGGCTATTGCGCAGTTGCTGGCGCGACTGACCTCGAACGGCGCCACCACGATTGTGGGCGGCGGAGATTCGGCGGCAGCGGTGTCAGAGGCGGGACTCGACGATCAACTGAGTCATATCAGTACCGGTGGTGGTGCCTCGCTTGAATTTCTGGAGGGCAAAGTGCTTCCAGGGGTGGCGGCGTTGACCGATTCCACGCCCGTGCCGGCCTGACTGCAACGGGTGCGACGGCAGACGAGAGAGAAACGCTAAGAGGTTTGTGTATAGAATGCGGGTCGGACGAGTATTCGGTCGACCCGCCTTTGTTTGTCCCCGGGGCTTTTTGAAAGTGAGACAGGTTTTATGCTGGCGCGGGCAGCCGTTTGTGCTGAAGGTTAGCGGATTGACGGAAACTGCTGAGCGAAACCGATCAACATCGAGTGGAGAGGATCTGCGATGAGACGAACGATTATTGCCGGAAACTGGAAAATGAACGGCACAATCGGCGAGACCGAAAGCCTGATTCGGGGGTTGCTGGCAGGTAAATCTGACAATCCAAAAGCCACGGTCATGGTGGCGCCGCCGTACACAGCCCTGTTTCCGGCCTCCAAGCTGTTGGAGGGTAGTCATATAGCTCTCGGGGCGCAGGATATGTCGGAGCATGAAGTGGGTGCTTATACAGCCGAAATCTCGGCGCAGATGCTCTTGACAGTTGGCGTAAGTTACGTTATTTTGGGCCACTCTGAGCGAAGGCAGTACCACGCCGAGACCGATAGTCTGGTGAACGCCAAGACGAAGCGGGCTCTTGATGCCGGGCTGACTCCGGTCGTATGTATCGGAGAGACGCTTGAGCAGCGCGAGGCCGGCAAAACCGAAGCGGTGGTCGGCGCTCAGGTGGACGGAACCCTGAAGGGGTTCACGCCCGACCAGTTAGCAAAGATCGTGATCGCCTACGAACCCGTTTGGGCCATAGGCACCGGCAAAACGGCCACACCCGAGATGGCCGAGGCGGTTCACGTTTTTGTTCGCCGGAAACTGGCCGCGCTCGACAGCAAAGCTGCCGAGACCATGCCGATCCTCTACGGAGGATCGATGAAAGCGGCCAACGCATCCGGGTTGCTGGGTCAGCCGAATATCGACGGCGGTCTCGTGGGAGGCGCCTCGCTGAAGGCCGACGAATTTATTGGGATCATTAACGCGGTGTAGTCTGGAGGATAGTTCGTTGTTTATTGCCTGGGTTGTTTTTCACGTTATCGTTTGTATCGCCTTGATTCTGGTGGTGCTTATGCAGTCCGCCAAAGGTGAAGGCCTCGCCGGCGGTACCGCCTTCGGCGGAGGTGTTTCCAACGCCGTGTTCGGCGGGCGGGGAGCGGCGTCGTTCCTTTCGCGCTCGACCACCTGGCTGGCGATCGTTTTTTTCCTCAATTGCGGCGCCCTGGCGTATATGTCCTCCAACACGCGCACGGTTGCAGTGAATCCGGAAGATATCACGACCTCGACCGTAACGCAGCAGGCGCAGCAGGAGGCGCAACAGGCCCAGGAGCAGCAACGGCGCATCCTGGAGGCCGCCCGTCAGGATTCCCTGGCCGCCGCCGACACGCTGAACACGCTGGGCGGCTCGGATCTGCTGCCGCCGGATACCTCGGGTAACTGAGGCTCCGACAGAAAGCTGATTGCGGAAGTGGTGGAACTGGTAGACACGCTATCTTGAGGGGGTAGTGGAGCGATCCGTGCGGGTTCAAGTCCCGCCTTCCGCATAAGTATACAGGCCCCGTTCGCAGCCGCGAGCGGGGCTTCCTCGT
>JAHIVM010000302.1 GCA_018816665.1 Candidatus Zixiibacteriota bacterium | reverse complement strand
CTCCTCGTGAGCCGGCACGAGGGCCAGTTGACCCGGATCGAGGACCGGCTGCGAATTCGGATCGTTTGGTTGTTCCTCAGCCGTCAGACTGAGCGGCATCACCAGCAGACAGGCAATAACAGTCATGACCATTCGCTTCATCATCGCAAACCTCCCAACATTGGTCACCGCCACCCATAAAAACACAGGTGGTACGTATTGATAAAGTACAGCGGAGCCGACCGGAGGATTGCCGGAGGGCGCAGCATCAGATTCTGAATTGCGGGCGTAAGTGCGAGAGGAGAAGTCTCGTCCGTAGATAATGTAGTCCACGAGTCTGATTATGTCAACAGAGGCATTGAAGTGGCGACTGTTCCGGGACAAAAGAAACGGCCGCCAGGTCGATTATGGACATACGATGTCGGAAAGTTGGAGGCGGGCCGGTAAAGGGAAGCAGGGAAGGTCTGCGCCCCCCCTGCAATGCTGGCCGCCATGCTTACTTCAGCAACACCATTTTCCTCGACGACGTGAGACTGCCTGCCCGCAATCGATAGAAATAGACGCCCGATGCGCAGGAGCTCGCGTTCCAGGTCACTGCATGGCTGCCGGCGCCAAGCATTCCGGCAAACAAAGTCGCGACCTTCTGTCCCAGGACATTGACAATCTCAAGTTCCACATCGGCCTCTGTTGGAAGAGTGAAATCGATATGCGTTTCCGGGTTGAAGGGGTTGGGATAGTTTTGCGCCAGAAAGAAATCGTCGGGTACCCCCGGATCGCCTGGCCGATACATTACGGTCGGTACATCCGCCGGTATCACTCCGGTAGGGATACTTTCGGAGAGATGTATGCGCCGAAGGTTCACGTAGGCAATCATCAACTCATCCAGATCGCCGCTGTTGTATATCGAGGTGAGGTAGGTGGTCGCCTGGCTCGCCGTGGCGCCGTCCTCCGAGACTACAGCCAGTTGGCTAAGTTTGTTGGAGGCAAAATTCAACAGGTGGGCGACCAGGTAGCGCTCGTAGCGCTGCTCGTAGCGTTCGATGCGATCTTCGGGAACGGGGGCATCAAGGAGAAAGGTACACAGAGCATCGAAATCGACTGGCCGATTCGGGGCACTCAGAAAGGTCACGTTTTCAATTTGTATCCCGTGTTCATCGGCCCGATCAGCAAAGTGCTCAAAAATGTCAACACACCAACCATTGATGTCATCGATTGTGAACACGTCGCACTTCGACGCGTCCTCTCGCAGTTCCGTCAAGTGCATTTTCCACCACCAGACATGTTGGAACTGATCCGCCAGACCGGGCTGCAGCACAAAATCCACCCGGTGATCCCCTGACGCTACTGCAACCGCCACGACGTCCTGTTCAACACTGAACCCCAGTGGCGAAGGCGCCGTTACCACATGCATACCGGCATCCAATCCTGAGACGCGGTACTGCCCGGCATCATCGGTGACGTCAGAACCAATAACTTCGCCGTCGGCATTCCAGATATCTACCCGAACCCCCGACTGGCCGCTTCCATCGAGCTGGATCGTACCGGCAATAGCCCCGGTTCCCTTCAGCGGATCGCCGAATTCGACAATAGCCCAGTACGTATAAGCGTCCCCCTGCGTGTCATTCCACATTCCGGGTATCCGTTCGTCCGGAGAGGACTGATATTCGTCGTTTATGTTGGGCCCCCAAGTTGCCACCTTGTCTTCCGTCCCGACGTGATTTGGCTCGCCGGCATTCCAGTTGGTGTAAGCGAATGGTTCACCGGTCAACCACCTCCAGGCTCCACCTTCCCACACTCCACCGAGGAAGAACTGATCAATAATGCTGGTATTCCAGGTATTGGCAGTGACCTGGTTCAGGATGAAGTCATTCTCTGCCTGCGAGGTAATGGTGGCCAAGTAGCCCTGCTCGCCGCCGTGGGTCATGCCTGACGCCGCCGCGTGGGCGCCCGGCCAATACAAACCCTTCGCCAGTACTCCGTACCAGTGGTCATTTCCGCCGTTTTCTATCCGCCACTGGACCAGGTTGGTCATGGGCGCAGTCGGCGGAG
>JAHIVM010000301.1 GCA_018816665.1 Candidatus Zixiibacteriota bacterium | reverse complement strand
GCGTTTACGTTGACTGTCCCCGGCAATATCGACGCCCTCAAAGTTACTCTCGTCTGGGACGATCCGGGCGGTACAACCAGCTCCAGCCAGAACCTCATTAACGATTTGAATCTCGTGCTGGTAGATCCCTTCGGAGCTGAAACCGAACCCTGGGTCCTTGACCCGGGAAATCCGAACCTCGCGGCCACTCGTGGTGTGGACCACCTGAACAATGTCCTGACGGTCGAGACCCCGAATCCTATCGCGGGGATCTGGACGGCTCGAGTCGACGGGTATAATGTCCCCGACGGCCCCCAGGCGTTTTCGCTGGTCTTCTCCCCCGACAGCATTCACACCCCGGGCAACAGCCGGGCAGTTGCGGTATATCACGCCTCAGACATAACCGAAGATCCGGGGCAAATCGCCACCGCTGAATTCTGGGTATCCAACGTGGGCGCATCGACCGATTCCATCGCCGTGACAATCTCCGATGATGTCGCCTGGCTGCAGGACGTAATCGTTGATTCAATCGTAGTGCTGGATTCGTACGATTCGGCATACTTCTCTGTAACCGCTCTCGTACCGTCGGCCGCGCTGGCCGGCGACGCCAGTACCATTGCCTGCCATGCGGTCAGTCAGGGCAACACGGCCGCCCAGGCCACCGATGAAGCCGTGGTGACGGCGGCGGCCGTATACAACATGGCACTGGCTGCTCCGATCGGTGACACGGTGGGATCGCCGGATACATATGACTTTTCGTTCACGGTATCGAACCTGGCCAACGCTGTTGATGTGATGGCTATCACGGTCGGCGACGATCTCGGCTGGTCAACCATACCGGAATCACATATGGTGACTCTGCCTATCGGCGGCGACACGACCATGATGTTCACCCTGCACGTCCCGGCAGAGATGCCGCATCTGGCAACCAACACGGTACGTATTCAGGGTACCTCTAACGGCGGCGCGGCCGATACGGCCACGTTTGTGATGGTGGTCGACAATCTGATCCTCCCGCCGGAACTGGTGAGTCCCTCGGCCGAGACCTACACGCAGATCCGCAATCCATACTTCGAATGGACCGGCGCGGCGGACAGCTACACCCTGTATATCGCCACCGACAGCCTGATAACGAATGTCGTGCGGACCTATCCCGGTTTGACCGGGACCAACTTCACGGTGCCGGGCGGCGACGATCTCGTTGACGATACCTATTGGTGGGCGGTGCGTCTGTTTACCGGCTCGGATTCATCGTCGCTCCAGCGTTACCCGTACCTGCTGGGAGTCGACAATGTCGCCCCGGCCGCTCTGGAACCGACAGCTCCCCTTGGCGGCTACCTGAACAACAAGCTGTTTACGATCTCATTCCAGCTGGCTGAAACATCGCCACCCGCGGTGGCTCCGGACTTCAACACCCTGCAAGTCTCCACAAGTGCCGATTTCACGACCGGCGTGAACACCTACGGTTCTCTGAGCGGATTCAGTCGGGAGCAGGTTGATACCCTGTCCGATGGCCGCTGGTACTGGCGGGTGGAACGGGTTGATCTGGCCGGTAACAGCTCGGGCTACTCGGCTGTTTCCAGTTTTGTGCTGGACACCCAGGTGCCGGCGATTCCCGCCCTGGTCGAGCCGGTGGTCGGCAGCACGGTGGGCGGCGACACAGTTGTCCTTCGCTGGGACGTCGAAGCCGATCCGCCGTATGAAACCGCCCCGACCTATTACTACCTGCACTTATCGGGTGCCTCGAATTTCTTTGGCGAGACCATCTTCTCCGGTTATGTGTATGGCGACAACAGGGCGTTCGCGACTGCCGGCTGGGCGGAACCGAAGAACTTCTACTGGCGCGTGAAGGCAATCGATTCGGCCGGATTTTATACCGGCTACAGCGACGCCTCCAGTTTTGTGTATGCCAATTACGCGTGCGGCGATGTCGACGCCTCTGGTCTGCCGGTGGACATCGGTGATCTTACCTATATGATTGACTATCTCTTCCAGAGCGGCCCCGAACCCACACCGTTTGCGTCCGGGGCGGTTGACTGCGACAGCAGTATTGACATTTCCGATCTGACCTGGCTGATCATGTATCTGTTCCAGGAAGGAGCGGAACCCTGCTGCGGTGGCGAGTAGACCTGCAGATATCTTAGTTCGAACACACTGTGTGGCCCGGGCAGCTTGTCTGCCCGGGTTTCTTTTTGCATAGGCCGGGTATGAACTCAACCGCCGGGTGCCGCAGTCAAGTCCGCTTGACTATGTCCTGTGTAAGGCCAACACCCCCACCTTCTATGACCCGCCACACACTATTTGACCCGCCAACTCAATGGCGGGATTGCGCACGCAGAGTATCCGGGTGGCCCTCTCAAACTTGTTTGAGAGGGATTCGTAGCGGTCGATCAGTTGCGGCAGGTCTCCAGGCCGTCGGATTGATGGGTACTGCCGATTCTCAATTGTGATTCGTCCATACCCCCAACCGGCCAATCGTGAGACCTGCCCTGCGAGACTTGATGACCCGCCAGCTTGATGGCGGGATACCTTGATCTGCCCATTTGACAAACCGCTCCATTCTGCGTCATATTACCAATCTACTGATGCATGCCAAGCAACGTCCGTCGGGGAGGAAGTAATATGCCATTTCGTACGTCGATCATTGCTGTGATTCATATATTGCTCGCTGTCTGCCTTCTCTCCTGCGCCCCCGCGGTCAGGGTTGAGAAGGAGCAGAAGTTGAGAATCTCGTATGAGGGTCGCGGTTTGCTCGAGTTGGGCTATAGAATCGACGATGTAGTATTCGACTCCCCTCCCAAAACCGATGGCTTGATCATGATATGTTCTGCACAGATGGACCCGGCCTATGTGGGTAGGATCAGAGGTGTCGAATACGGAATCACGTATGAGGGTTTTGCGCATGCCATAACCTCTATCGTCACTTGGGACACAAATTTCGTCACTCCGGAAGGCATCCGAGTGGGTATACCTCTGTCGAAGGTTGAGCAAATCGTAGGTCAACCGGCAACGATCGAACCGGGATTTCTGAAATACGTATGTCTGGGCAAATCCGGCTGGATCGCTGGTGCTCAATTCGTCAAGCAGCACCCGGATGGCGACGAGTACGGGAATGAAGTTGACGTCTTCATCAGCTATGACTACTACTGGGACGGGTGCGGACGGTCCATCCCGAAAAGACTGCTGAAACCACCCTTTGCCGAACCTATGCCCGAAGAGTCGCTTGAGCCGTCGTTGAAAAAGGAATAGGCATCGTGACAAAGGCAATTGTGGATTTCCGAGACCGATGGCTGTTGATTACTGCCGGGATCGCCGTACTTGGCAATGCCGGGATAGTCCTCGCACTCTATGTCATTGCTTACCGGTACTGGGAGGTAGTGTACATAGCTCCACCGCTGTTGACTCCCATACCCGTGTGCATCCTCTTTTTGTGTGTGAAGAAAAGATTGCTGGAGGAAGCCTATCGATTCGGTCCGATTGGCTTCATTGTAGTGCTGGTTTCGATCGCGTTTTGGGGTTGGGCAATGTGGCTGTACATTATCAATCTCTTTCCGGAATTCTTCTGAGTCGGCGTGTTCACCCAACATCACGAAACCGAGTTCATGATGATCCCGTCAACTGCGGCAGGTCTCCAG
>JAHIVM010000300.1 GCA_018816665.1 Candidatus Zixiibacteriota bacterium | reverse complement strand
GACTGGTGCCCCCATGAACACCGTCGCGAACTCAGGGGTTTGTATGTGCTGGCGTCATTCGCCAACCATTTTGACATCAAAGATCACAACAGCATGGACGTTTACGTGGGCAAAAACGGCGAGGGGTATCTGGAGCACTATCTGCTCGACTTCGGCTCGACCTTCGGGTCGGCGGGGCACGGCCCCATGCGACCCATTATGGGGTATGCCAACCTGATGGATGTCCGGGACATGGCCGTATCGATTCTGACTTCGGGCCCGAAGGAATGGCAATGGGAAGATGCTCCGGCGCCGACCAATCCGTCGGTTGGTTACTACGAGTCAGATATCTTCCATCCCGCCAAGTGGGACCCGGTCTACCCCATCCCCCCCTTTGAAAACATGACTGACCAGGACGGCTACTGGGGAGCCAAGAAGCTGCTTGCGTTCCGCGACGAGCATCTGCAGGCACTCGTAAAGACGGGTCAGTATCACGACCCTGCTGCTGAAGCATACCTTCTTAAGACCATGATTGAGCGACGGGACAAAATCGGCCGCCACTGGTTCGGCAAAATCAACCCGCTCGATTACCCATCGCTAACGCTCACCCCGGATAGTATGATTCTCGCGTTTCATGACCTGGCGGTCGAGTACGGTCTGACACCTGGCGACGTTACCTACGAGTACACTCTGCGCGGCGACGGACGAGAACTAATTGCGCCAATACAGATCAACGCGACCAGGGTACCACTGGGTAACGATCAGCTGCAGGCGTTGCCCGCGCTCCGATCGAATTCGTATGAGTTGAGAATCCGCACCCGGAGAGATAACAACGACTGGAGCAAGCCGGTCGTTTTCTGGCTCTACCGCGATCCGGCAGGCAAGCAATTCAGCATTATCGGCATCGAACATCCCGGTTAACAAATCGGGCCGACTCGGAGTAAGAGTCGGCCCGATCATCGAGGACTATCGTCTGTCTGACGGACTTACGGACAGGCAGGCAACGCCGGGAAGGTTATGAACAGGTGGTCGATGAGCGCTGTCAGGTCACCCACATCGACCATATCGTTTGGCGTTCCCCCAAACATCAGCGGGTCAACATCCGCTTCCTGCACACAACACAGGGGTGTGAAGCTGATGAACAGGTAATCTATCATGTGTGTCAGATCGCTGATATCTGTCATTTGATCACCTGCCTCACCGCAGTTCCCGCCAATGTCCAGGACAACATTGCCGACGTCACCCACGCAGCAGCCGGAATAGATTGTGCGCACAACGGGACCGTCTTCAGGTGCCTCCAACCACACGTTGTAGTCAAAACGAATCCAGGCGGTATTGGAAATGACCGTACCCTGCTCCAGCCCCTTATCCGGCGAGACGGAATAGGTGAAATAGCCCTCCCCCTCCGGCGGATTGTGGTTGGGGGGCAGCATGATGCTGTCGCAGAACCAGGTTATCACACCAGTGTATGGATCGAAGTCCCACGTGCAGGCGTCGGGATGGCTCATCTGGCCCATAGCGAGAGAACCCCAATCCAGATCCGGATCGAGAGTGTCGACCACCCGGACGTAGATGGCTTCAGCGGTTGCCTCCGGCTTATTCTCGAACTGTATGAGGTAGGACAAACGCTGGTCCGGTTTGATCGTTTTGTCGTCGCCCCGTCCGGCCGGCGTAGCGCTCTTGTCATTTGGATCAATCGAACCCACAACTTCATCTCTAAGCATGGCGTAGTTGTTGCTCAGGTCGAGATCTGAAGTGGCGGTGGTGAGCCAGGATTCACAGGTTAAACTATCACCGATCGCAAACCACTCAGGAAGGCGACCCCAAACACTCACATACCCCCCGTGCCAATCCGTAGGGATCACATCACCAAGGCCAATCACCAGGGTATCGCCAACAAAGTCATATCCCAGGTACTCGCCAGTGTTGATAGCGCCTTCCAAAACATCGTAGAATTCCATCTCGGGTGGCAACAGCACCTTCAGGGTGCAGGCCACGGCCTCGTGAGTCCCGATATTGGTCCAAACCAGGAGGTAGTAGAAATCGAATCCGGGGCGCACGCCAGTCCAGTAGATTTCGTTGTACAGATCCGTGAAGACCGAATCGATTCGGATGCAGCCCAGTTTCAACAGACTGTCCTGGAACATGCCGTTGTCCACGGTCAACTTGACATCGTACAATCCGGCCGTATCGTACACATGCAGCGGATCCTGGTCAAAACTGGAGTAGCCGTCGCCAAAGTCCCATTCCCACATAATAGGATCACCGGTAGACGAGTCAGTGAACTGAACGGCCAGACCCGGACTCCCGGATTTGGGACTGGCAATGAAACGGGCATCCAGGTCATTGACGACTACGTAACCCTCATGGATCACACTGTCTTCCTGTATACAGCCGTCAAGATCAAGCGTCACACGCAGCTTAACCGAGTAGATCCCCTGCTGGGTGTACCGATGAATCGGATTTCGCTCGGTACTGGTGGAATCATCGCCGAATTCCCAGTAGTACTCGGTTGCCACACCCTCAAGGACCGGATCAAACACCACTGTCAGAGGTGATCGCCCGTGAGTGGGCAAACCCTGAAAATTCGCAGAAACACTGTCCTGAAGAACTATATAGTCCGTCTTCACGAGCGTGTCTTCGGATGTGCCATCGGAGATCACCAGCATGACATCAAAGGCTCCGTTCGACGTATATTCGTGGGTTGGATGCTGTTCATATGAGCTACCGCCATCACCGAACTCCCAATACCAGTCGGTAATGGAAGTCTGGGCAACTGAAGTGTCATTGAATTGGACTGTCAACGGCAGCGTGCCGCAGCGGAGGTCGGACCCGAACAACACATATCCAGGGTCACAGTCATCCCCCCGGCCGTCACCGTCGAAATCCTCCTGGGCAAGGTTGAACACGTCCGGACAGTTGTCCACCGGACAGGTATTGGCAATGAAGCCGGGATCACCGTATCCGTCGCCGTCAGTATCGGTACAGGCATCACAGCGATCACCGATGCCATCGCCGTCGAGGTCCTGCTGCAGAGGATTACCGAGATTCGGGCAGTTGTCCTCGTCGCAGGTGTTACCTGCGAATCCCGGATTGCCGTAGCCGTCATGATCAGTATCGGTGCAGTTGTCGCAGACATCGCCGATCCCATCGCCATCGGTATCGAGTTGATCGGGATTGGGCGTGTTCACACAATTGTCGATGGCGCACGTGTTGGCCGCGAAGCCAGGATCACCGTAACCGTCGCCGTCGGAATCTGTACACACATCACAGGAATCACCGATACCGTCGGAGTCCAGGTCATCCTGATCAGAATTATACGCCTGCGGACAATTATCATCCGGGCATGTATTGCCGGGGAAACCGGGATCACCGTAGCCATCGCCGTCATAATCCGTACAATCGTCGCACACGTCACCGTACTCGTCGGCGTCGCTGTTTTCCTGGCCGGGGTTCCACGCGTTGGGGCAATTGTCGCAACTGTCACCCTTGAAATCGGTGTCGACATCTTCCTGCAGGGGATTAAAGACAGTGATGCAATTGTCTTCAAAGTTCAGCAACCCATCTCCGTCGTAGTCGAGATCGCTGATTTTGAATTGCGGGACCACTCCCGGGCACCCCATCGGCCCGCCTGGAAGGCGGGACAGCACGGTCGTGTGATTGGGCATACAGGATGACGCGTCCATCTGGATCACGTGCCCCATTCCGGTAGGGACCACGGAGAAGAACAGGTCGGCCAGTTTGTGCTCGCCCGCAGACAGGGCATCCACAGAGAACGCGTTGAAGGCAATCACCCCGCAGCCAGACGCTGAGTCAATCGACTCACCGTCAAAACTGCTCCCGGCAATCTCGGCAGGCACGATGGAGTCCAGAGTAACCGTCGTTGTTGAGCAACTGCATGTGAAGGCAAACGCTATTCCACTGAATGGTTCCGAGGCATCAATCCACACTTCGGATATCCACGTCGATGCCATTGGCGCCACTCCCGTCCCTCTCACTTCCAGAGTATCGGCTGATGCAGGGAAGGTCGTATCCGCGACCGGACTGCACACCAACGGTGCAAAACTCACGAAAAGGTGATCGACCAGCGTCTGCAGGTCGTTGTTCGAGATACCGGCAATACGGTCGAGGTCCGCAACCCAGAGCGGATCGGGGGGCAGACTGTCGTTGTACAGGAAGTTCAAAAACGCCAGCAAATCGCTGATAGTGATCGTTCCCCCGAGATCACCGTCGATATTCCCGCAGGCGCCGGTGTTGCAGCCGACATCAAGAATGCCGATAGTGGCATAACAGGCATTGTTGGTTGAGGCACAGGGCGACGGCCCGGCGAGACTGAAATCGCCGCCCGCGGTATCACAAAACAGAGGGTCAAGATTGATATTGTTCATGGTATTGAGGTACGCGGACAGCTGTCCGACGTAGTCACCGCCTTCATTCCCATAAATGTCGGTGCACCAGATATCCATGGCGCAGGACGAACACGTACCACTCTCCCAGGTCACCGGATAATCACCGGTGTTAAATGCGAGAAGACAGTTCTCAAGCTGCACTCGGCCGTTGTTCGCCAGGGTGAGCACTGATCCGGAGTCGGTGGCATGATTGCCGTAGAAGGTACAGTTGGCAAAATGAGTGGGACTTTCGCCGCCGGCTCGACAAACCGCTCCCCCATCCGTTGCCGAGTCGGCATGAAACGTACACGAGTCAAAACGCGAGATATCGTTCGACAGCGCAAGAGCGCCGCCACTATCAGCAACATTCCCCCGAAATACGGTATTCCACACTGAGAGTGAACACAAAACGGCAGAAACACCGCCGCCACTGGCGCCGGAACCCGGCCCGGACCGGTTGTCCGCGAACTCGCAGTACATGACACTGCCGGAAGTGAGATATGCAAACAAGCCGCCACCGTCGCCCGTCGTCTCGTTGCCCACCAGTCGACAGCTCATAATCAGCGCGTCCGCCACACTGTCCAGATACATGCCGGCACCGGTATCGCTGTAGGCATTCGTCACCGTCACATTGGCGATCACAATCCCCGAGTCTGCTCCGGAGAGAACAAATCCCCGCCGAGGATTCAGCGAGTCTGCCTGGCAATCAATGATTGTGTTGTCAGCCGAGCCCTCACCCAGAAACACCAGTGACTTCTTACTCGGATGAATGTCGTAGTTGCCGGCTCCGGTATAGGTACCGGGAGTCAGCAGGAT
>JAHIVM010000299.1 GCA_018816665.1 Candidatus Zixiibacteriota bacterium | reverse complement strand
GGTCGCGGTGACCGTGAAGGTAATCAGTTCACCCTGGTTGTACGAGGTTGCCGTGGCGGAGACGTTGATAACCGGTGCGTCGGGATCAACTGTCCCGGTGGTAACTTCCACCGCAATATCGCGCGTAACGGTCTGCCCCGATCCCCAGGCCTGACAGCGGAAACTGTATGTACCTACGGCCAGACCGGAGATGGCAAACGAGCCGCTCACCCGGCCGTCGTTGGCCGCATTGCTGATTTTAGTCGACGTGGCGTTGTTGATAATGAACGCCGAATCCGCATTGGCGGTGGCCCAGGACAGGCTGGTTGATCCGCCCACCTGGAACGAGTTCGGGGTTGCCGTAAAGGTAGTAATCTGCGGTCCCACAGTCGGAACACCTTCCTGCACGTAGTACGGGAAATTGGCCGACGTTTTCGGGTAGACCTGGTACTCAACCGATGAGTCCGGATTGCTGGCAACCGGCCGCCAGATAGTGTTCATCTGCGACGAATAGCAGCCATCGTAGAACGTGGTTTCCGGCGGAAACACAACATCATTAATGGTGTAGATGTCGCTCTCGAAGAAGTTCAGCTGCGTCAACTGCCCCGTTGGCATGGTGTCGCTCAGTACAAACTTGATACCAAAAAGGGCATCGTAACCCGGCATAACGGTATCAAAGTCCGCCAGATCGGGCAGGAAGCTGCAGGAAACCACGTCCGTCCGGTTCTGCCACAGATTGGCCAGGAACTTCGTAATGGTGTCTGTTACCGGCGGAACGAAACTGATGACAGAGTCTTTCAGGAACCGATCCGAGAGAATTATGTGCTGCACATAACTCGAGTCGATTGTGTAGGCCGTACACAACCCGTCGCCGTCGGTGCCGGTACAGAAAGAATCAATTCTGAATGCCGGGCGCAGCCAGGTGGTGTCAAACTGGATCAGGATCTGAAAGGCGTTTACCATTGAATCGTTGCCCAGACTAACCGGCAACAACAACGTATCACCGGCCGCCTGCTTGATCAGATACGGCAACCTTAGCGAATCTGTCGACGACTTCAGCAGGTCTTCACAACCTATGTACTGCGCCCACGCACCGGACGACAGTATCATGATCGACAACAGACACAGCAGCGGGATCTTTACGAATCGCATCGCAACCTCATGTATGTTAACTACAATCTTCTTCACACCTAAAACCCTCAGGGGTCATCTATTTCAAGAGCATCATCTTTTTCGTTACCACACTCGCGCCGGTTTCCAGGCGGTACAAGTACACCCCGGAGGCCACCGACCGACCGTAGTCATCCGTTCCGTTCCATACTACCGAGTGAGTTCCCGCCGGCAGGTCACCCGAGGCCAGGGTCCGTACCTGCTGCCCCAGCACATTGTAGACGGCCAGGGTCACGGCTGAGGCTTCCGGCAGCGAAAATTCGATCCGCGTTTCGGGATTGAACGGATTGGGATAGTTTTGCTCCAGTGCAAACCGGGTGGGCAACACAACCGTGTCATCCCGCCAGCCGGCATTCACAAACAGGCCGTCGGCACTGCCCATATCAATTGTCACTATCTCGGCGTTTTCAATACCGGTGATCGACATCACCTCGGTCAGTCCGGCCGGAATAACGTCGCCGGTGAGGCTGTACACCAGCACGACCACCTCGTTTTGTGAGGTCGCATAATCAACTGTCATGTTTTCTGCCAGACCGGTGATTGAAACGTCGTCCGCGGACAGCTCACCACTCAGGCGAACGAGTATCGCGCCGACATCAAAGGCGGCATCGCTGCCGATAATCGTGCCATCGGTCCGACGGTCAACTGTAATTTCAGCCTCAAGCTCGGCACCGGCATGTATCCGGGCGGCCGGTTGAACACCGCTGACCACCCAGTTGATCAGGCCTACCAGGTCGCTGATCGAGGCGCCAATATTATCCCGGTTGATGTCCGAGTTGGCAAATTGCAGCGCGTTAAAAGAATACAGGGCCGGATTGATGAAGTGGTTCGTGAAGTAGATGACATCGCTGATCTCGGCTATCAGGCCGTTGAGATTGATGTCGCCGATATGTACCTCACCCACTTCTTCCATCTGAATCGAGCCCTCGACATACACCATCTCGTCTTTGGGAATCAACGTCCCGACACTGTCGCCCAGCAGGTTATCTTCGGTCAGCGGACCGTCGAAAAACTGGAAACGCAGCGGCAGATTCATGCCGGCATAAGCGATATTGCTCGATGTCCGGAAGCGGCACAACGCTACCGGACCGTCGCCCGCCGGCATCAGGCCGCCGGCATAGTCCACCAGGCCGATGATCCGCAGGTTGCCGTCGATGCTGTTATCGTTGTTCTGCACCGTGAAGTACTCAAACGACTCCGCCCGCGTCCCTTCGCTGGTGACAGACTCCAGCGTCAGCGCACTTACGTCGTAGTTGAACAACACGTTAAAGGAACTCACGGGCAGCTTATTGTCCAATCCAACCAGTATGTCTGCTTTCTCACCCGGGTAGACCTCTACCGTGGGGAGGAGTAACGTGTACAGCGCCACGGCATTAACGGCGGCAGTAATAGTAGTGGTATCGGCCAATCCCCGGGGATCAGTTGCTATGAATTGCAGATTATGGCTGCCGGTGTCGGTGATTGCCGACTGCCAGGCAAATGTCCCGGGATTCAAGCCGTTAAAGGCGGCTCCCGCGGGTAACCCGGAGGTAGTCCAGACGATATCTTCGAAATCCGGATCAAGGGCCGAAACAGTAAACTCAAGCCGATCGCCGGCCTCCACAGCCACCGTTTCCGGAGCCGTAATGGCGGGTGCCCGGTTTGTGTTTACCACGTGAATGAGGACTTCCTGGCCGGTCGAAAGGTTGCCGTCGCTGGCCCACAAACTGACCCGGAACGGGGATCCGTCGGCTGAATTCGGCCCTACAAACGACGGAATCCAGGCCAGGGAAGCGCTGCCGTCGCCGTTGTCCACAAAAGTAGCGCCCGAGGGCTTGGTCGTGGTGGCCAGCGTCAGAGCATCGCCATCCGGATCGGTCACAGTAATGGACAGTTCCAGGCTGTCTCCTTCCAGGATATAAACGTCGGGAACAGTCGGGAATACAGGCCCCCGGTTTTCGATGCCGACCGTGATCCGTCCAGGCACAAAGGCCGGCCGAATAATCCGGGCTGATTCCGCCTCGGTCAGCATGAGCTCTCCCCCCGGTGGGTAAAACAGGGTATCCAGGACAGTCGAGGCACCTGCTTTGGCGCTGTCGGCGATGGCGAACACGGCCGTAAACACGGTACCCTCGCCCACCGGGATGGGGTCTGAGAAGACCTGAACAGCGGTGACGAGGAAATGGCCGGCAGCGGTGGTAACATTATATGGGGTAATGATTTTAGTATCAAGATGCTCGGCTCGAGCACCGGCAAAACTGACACTTCTGAGGGTCAGGAGGGCAGTATCATACACCACCGGAATCGAGAACGACCCAAGCGGTTCATCGTTGCGGACCTGGAATCGGATCGTAACTTCTTCGCCGGCACCGGCTTCAAGCGAATCGACCGACACCAGGTCAAGGGTGCCGAACGGGTCCGTCTGGCTGGCCGCCGATCCGACAATCAGCAGCGACATTATAATACTGAGTGATACCGCAATACACCTAATCATCACAAATAGTAATCTCCATCAGACATTTATCCGATCAGGTCTGAGCAAGAAACAGACCGAAACCGGGCAATAGTCAGCCGGATACTTCGCCGATCCCTGACGAAAGAAAACCCGTTTGGATTGGTCTTAGCGACTCGCGGAAATTCCGTTTAACAGTGGGTACACTAAGGACTTACCAATATAGTACAGTTAGCAACTTTCGTCAATAGCAGTACGGCTATTGTTCTCTCCCTTGTGTATGGCGGTCTGAAATGAAGTGAGGTAGCGAAAATGACGTGTACCTTGTCATGCAACGCCGTGCTTTGTTGCAACAAATTGCACAGCCGTCGAATCGATTCCTGAACTCCCCCGTAATATGAGAAAAAGATGAACCAAGAATAGGACTGTCGGCGGGGAATGAGGTGTCCCGCGATAGTCCCTGGGTCATCCTGTTCGATCTCATCACTGGTAACTCTGTCTTTTCTAAGTAATTGTCAGTTAGCTAATAGCGATAACGCGTCTCTCCTTTATTAGCTCACCCAAAAACCGAAACCGAAAAGCATCCCCGGAAGGGGATAAACCCTTCCGGGGAAAGCCTATAGTCAGGAATACCTTACTTCAGAAGGATAGCCTTCTTCGTAGCGGTGTACTGACCGGCAACTACCTTGTAGAAGTAGATACCGGAGGACATGTCGCTGGCATCCCAGGAGACTTCACCAAAACCATTCGAGGTCTGGACAGTCATCTGATCAACCTTCTGACCGATCGCATTGTAGATCGTGACAGTGGCTTCAGACACGCCAGGGGCCTGGAAGGTAATGATGGTGGTCGGGTTGAACGGGTTCGGGTAGTTCTGCTCGACGCGGAACGAGCCCGGAACCAGGTCAAAGTTGACCGGCTGACCGTCGTAGGTCGCGCCTTCCAGCTTCAGCACGGTGCCATTGGCAGTAACGAGATCGCCGGAGGCGGTAGCGTTAGCTTCGGTGCTGTACAGGAGGACGTGAGTGTTACCTTCAACCTGGCCATAGACCATATCGAGGCCGGACAGGTTGGTCGGGGTAACGTCACCTTCGAAGACGATAAGGGCAGCACCGAGTTCGATATCGGTGTGGACAGCGCCTTCTACAGTGTACTTGGCCACGGTCGGATTGACCTTCGGATACGGAAGAGCATCGCCAACGACGACACGGATCAGGTATACCAGGTCAGCGACCGAAAGCGGGATACCATCAGCGTTAGCGTCGGACGCAGCGATCGAACCGTCGACATACTCAAAGGCACCAAGGCCGGAGATGAAGTAGTTCGTGAACATCACAGCGTCAGCGATTTCGTAAGCAAGACCGTTCAGGTTGATGTCACCACGGGCGTCGATCGAGTCGGCGCAAGCAATGTCAACACCACCGTTGATGAAGTCGATGTTACGAATCGGCGGATCCTTCTGAACCTCGGCGATAAGACAGATGTCCTGGGCGCCCTGGAACGTCGGGAATCCTACGGTTCCGTTGTTGACCGGAATCGCATTGTCAAAGTCAAAGACCTTCGAGGAGATGTACAGCTCAGTACCGTCGGCGTTCGACAGGGTGTTGTCACCGCAGTCAATCCAGAAGAAACGGACCGGAGCGTACTGGCACTCGAAAGTGCGGTCGTTGCTGACCAGGAAGCGCAGGTCGAAGAGATCCTTCGGAGCTACGTCTACATAGTCAGGAAGGCAACCCGGGTGGTACGGGCCGTTGTTGGTCTCGGCAATACCCACTACGCGGGTCATCCCACTCGGGCAAGCGTTGCCGCAGTTGCCGTCGGGACCAAAACGATAGGTGAAGTATTCCCATCCACAGTCGTCGTAGATGTCGCCTTCGATGGCCTGCTGGAAGCCGAGGACGGACTGATCATAAGCGATCAGAAGGTCAAAGGCACCAACGCCATAGACGTCGTCACCGGACGAAGCGAGGAAGGAATTGAGTGTCACGGTAACGTCGGTGAACTGGCCCTGAATAGCGCCAATACCGTCCGGACCCTCGTCCTTTTCGATCTGCACGATGTACGGAGCAGTCGTGATAACATCCCAGGTGATGTCGCAGGTGGCGGTTTCCAGACCGTCAGAAACTTCGACAGTCATCGTCACGAGGCGGGCATCGCCAGCCGGGGTGTAAGAAATGGCATTACCAACCACGTTGACAACGTCACCGGGATCGATAGCGCTGATGACAGAAACCGTCAGAGCATCACAGTCGTCATTCGTCACGACCGTCTGGGTCTTGGTGTCACCGGTGGAAATGGTGACCGGACCAGCCGGGCAGGTGATGGTCGGACCCTGGTTGGTGAACGAAAGCTCAACCGTGCACTCAACCGGAGCGTTCACACCGTCGCTGACGGAGACGACCAAAGTCAGGTTGTCTTCCTGCGGCGGAG
>JAHIVM010000298.1 GCA_018816665.1 Candidatus Zixiibacteriota bacterium | reverse complement strand
GTTCGTACGATCGGTGGCAGGAATATCGCCACTACTACCTGAACCCGGATTTCATCCAGCAGGTGGAACACTCGCCGGTATATGAAGACAAAAACCTCGGTCTCAACGCCAAGGTCACTCACACGTTGAACGCCAACACGTTTTACAACCTGAGTGTGTCGTACTTCAATACCTCGCGTTTGCGGGGTGACGGCAAGATCTTCGATGAGTATTCGTTGTACGAGCGGTCGATCACGAATCCCGAGTACGATCGGCACAACCTGTTCCGCGAAGGCAACATTGTATATGCCAGTGACGTCGACTCAACCATCCATGTGGGTGATCCCGACGATACGGTCGTACAGTATGTTGATTCGTATTGGGACAATTACCTGAAACGTCAGTCCTGGTACGGCGGCGTTAAGGGCGACTTTACGTCGCAGGTCAATTCCCACAACACACTGAAGATGGGCTTTGACTTCCAGCGTCACACGGTACGGCGCTTTGAAAACCTGCAGCCGTCCCAGGGTGATCTGGCCGAGCGTGTCAATCGCTTTGGCTATGACGAAAACGCCGAATCCACCGATGACCTGAACTGGTGGAACGAGACCCGTCATCCGATCAATCTCGGCATCTACGTCCAGGATCGCTTTGAATTCCGCGGTCTCATCGTCAATGCCGGTTTGCGGTTTGACTATTTCGATTACAAGGCCCTGCGTTTGCGCAATCCTGATCTGCCGTTCGATCCCGACTCTCTCGGGTATGATACGGACCTGACGAACGACAGCGAGACGGAAACTCTGGAACTCTCCGATCTGGAGGATTCCGAGAAGTTCACCCGCCTGTCGCCGCGTCTGGGTATCTCATTCCCGGTCAGCGACCGGTCGCAGATGCACATTAACTACGGTATTTTCTATCAGCGTCCCGACCTTCAGCGCCTGTTCGCCGGCTACGACTTCCTGGAAGCCCGTATCGGCGCCGGTTCGTACTATCCGTTCCCGAGCCCGAACCTCGAGCCCGAGACGATTACGCAGTACGAAGCGGGTATTACGCAGCAACTGGGTGACAATGTCGCCTTTGATATCACTGCGTACTACAAAGACGTCAAAGATATGACGCAGATTTTCCACCAGGCGGCCCAGCCGTACTCGTACGACTACTACGCCAATATCGATTACGGCACGATCAAGGGCGTTGACTTCAGCCTGACCATGCGCCGCACGCGCAATCTCAGCATGAACCTGAAGTACTCGCTCAGTTATGCCAACGGTACCGGATCGTACGCCAATTCGACCACCAACATCGCGTGGAAGAATCCTGAAGGCGCGCCCAAGGTGACGAACCCGCTGGACTTCGACCAGCGTCACAGCATCATCGGTATCTTTGACATTCGCTCGCGCGAGAACGAAGGTCCGAAGATTGGCAACGTGCATGTGCTGGAAAACATGGGCCTCAATGTTGTGACCCAGATTGCCAGTGGCACTCCGTATACGGAAGCGCAGGTGTACGATGCCGTGAGTCCGAATGCCTCGGTCAGTCAGGTGCCGTTGAGCTCCATCAACAACGCTCATCTGCCGTGGCAGTTTGTTATCGATCTCAAGCTCGAACGTACCCTTACGTATGCCGGCTACAAGTTTGTGCCCTACATCTGGGTGCGCAACCTGCTTGATAAGGACAATGTGGTTGGCGTATATGAAGGTACCGGTGAGGCCAATCGCTCCGGTTATCTGGAATCACCGGAAGGTCAGTTGAAGGCGGCGTCCACCGCCACCGATCAACACACAGGTGTGAATTACGGTGACCAGTTCGCATATAGATACGATCTGGCTCAGAATAACCCTAAAAACTACGCTAATCCCCGGATGATTCTGGTCGGTATGCGAGTATCATTCTGAAAACGTGAGGGACAGAAAAATGAGAATAACGTTTTTGATTTCTCTGCTGGTTCTCCTGCTCGCGCTGCCATTGATGGCGGCACCGCCTAAGGGGAAACTGGTGCAACCGAAAACACTTGGTGTTGACAACGACACATGGGTCGATGTAAACCGGATCCTGATGTTCGTTACCAACCACGGCAACTTCGGCCGTGACCTGGGTGATTATTTCGGATATGACTATGGAACCTTCTTCCCGTACAGTGGCGTCGAGTTCATTGAAGACGGTTCCAATACCACATCTCCGTACTATGCCGGCGGTCTGTGGGTCGGTGCCATCGACCGTGATTCCGGTGACACTCTCGTGGTCGTCTCGGAGTTCAGTAGCGAGTATACGCCGGGACCGATGTCCGGCGGCACGTACTCGCCCGACTTGCCTGCCTACAAGGTATACAAGCTGTTCCGGGACAGCCTGGCGAGCAACCCCAACGCTGATTACCTGAATTGGCCGGTTGATCAGGGCGCCCCCGTGGACAGCCTGGGAAATCCGGAGATGATTGGTGATCAGATGTGCTGGTCGGTGTTCAACGATGCCGACCCCGTCAAGCACACCAACAACAACGGTACAACCGCTCCGCTGGGGATCGAAGTCAAGCAGACGGTGTTTGCGTTTGATCGCCAGGGTGCACTTGGCAGCATGGTGTTCGTCCGCCTGCGCGTCTTCAACAAGGGCAGCCGGACGCTGGACAACTGCTTCTTCTCGCTCTGGTCCGATCCCGATCTCGGCCTTGCGACCGACGATCTGGTCGGGTGTGACACGCTTCTCGACCTGGGATATGTGTACAACGAGACCAACGATGACCAGCAGTACGGCGCCACGCCGCCATGTCTCGGTATTGACTTCTTCCAGGGACCGCTGCTGGAAGGCACGGCCGCCGATACCGCACGTATGTGGGGTACCCTCTGGCCCGGTTACACCAACCAGGGTCTCTTCTCGTTCAACAAGTACATCAACGGTACGGACCCCGATGACTATACGGAGTCGTACGAATACATGCTCGGATTGCTGCCGAAGCTCGATGGTGCCCCGTACGTGTTTAACGGCGACACGCTGCGCTTCCAGCACTCCGGCGACCCGACCGCCGAACCCGCCCTGCGGGGTGATGTTGACGGCGCCTCCGATGACCGTCGTTTCATGCAGACGACCGGTCCGGTCACGTTCGCTCCCGGTGACAGCACCGAGATCCTGGCTGCCATCATTGTTGGTCAGGGAACCGACCGTTTGAAATCGATCAAGGACATGAAGGAGCTGGACGTTTTCGCCCAGCGCATTTATGAAAACGGTTTCAATCCCCCGCAACCTCCGGCTCGCCCGATCGTCAAGGTCGCACAGTTGCCGGGTGAAATCGTCCTGTCCTGGACCGATACCTCGGAAACGGATCCGGGCGACTATAACTTCGAGGGATACACGATCTGGCAGGGTGAAACCCCGTCCGGTCCGTGGACCGAGTTGATTACGTACGACGTTATCAATGAGTATGACGAGGGGCTTATTGACACCCTGGCCGACAGCTATTCCGGAATGAAGCTGCCGGTTGTCCAGCGGGCCGTCAAGAATACCGGTATCAAGCGCTTCTATCGCACCAGCACTGACGCCCTCACCGGCGGACCGTTGCGGGATATTACGACGTACTCCTACCGGGTGACGGCGTTCTCGTTCGCGACGACGTTGCCGGCCGATGGCAGTGCGGTGCCGATAGGCGACCGGTTCCTGGAAAGCTCCCGGGTTGTGACGGCTACGCCGCAGGCCCCGCTTGCCGGAACTCACTTCACCATTCAGACCGCTGATACCATCATGGGTGTCCAGGCCGCCGGTGCTTCCGACGGTACGGCACGCGGACTGGTGCTGGATCCGTACCTGTTGACCGGTAATACGTACCGGGTGGATTTTGGTACCGACACTACTACCACCACCGAGTATGATACCACTTTCTGGTACACCTACAACGAGTTGCTGGATACCTGCGACGTTACGTGGGATACCGACGGTGATTCGATTGTCGTGATCAACTGTGTGGATACCATTCTGGACTCCATCACGGAAGAGCTGCATACGGAGACCACGACACAGACCTTCTGGAATCTTACGAATACGTCGACCAACACGGTTATCATGACCCGCGAATTCAATCTCTCGGGCGATGATGACTACAAGGTTGTGGATGGTATGCTTCTGAAAGTGGCCGGTCCGCCGCTTGAAGGTAAGGACTGGGATTACATCCCGGCCGATCCGCCGAACGTGGCCCCGGGGCCGCTTCCGAACCACATTCCGGGCAACGGCCGCTGGTTTACCGGCGACGGTGACATGGAACTGCTGTTTGGTGGTGCCGGACTGTCTCACAACTTCTTCGGTTCCGATGTTGAGCCGCCGGATGTCCGCGTGGTTGAATTCCGCTGGCGTCCGTTCGCGTCCTTCACGGACCTGAACGACGATACGTATCTCACGCCGGGTGAGCCGTACGTGGTTGACGATCCTACGTTGACCCAGAAGGCGTACATGTACACGCAGTACTGGAACAACGCATCGTACGAGGGCTGGTTCGATGTTCCATTCCAGGTATGGGATGTTACTGACGAAGCTAACCCGGTTCAGTTGAATGCTATCGTTCGTGACCGCGATGGTAACCATCAGTGGGAATACACGTATCTCAGTGATGGTATCACGGTCCCCGGCGACACGGCATTGCCGAACGGCGGCGACATTCGCTTCAACTACATCTGGGCTGTGAACACGCCGTATGACTCAGCCGGAACCACGTATGGCGACGGTACCGGTGGCACGATCGGCCCGTTCGACGACAACGGTTTGGTCACGGGCGGCCTGTGGACTCTGTATCTGGGCGACCGTACTACCGGCGGTATGCTGGCTGAAGAAGCGATTCTGCGCCTGACGCCGAACTTCGTGATTACGCCGGCTGACACGTTTGTCATTACCACCACCACGACCACGAGCACGTCGGCAGAGGCGGATCTGGCGCTGATTAAAGCGGTGCCGAATCCGTACTATCTCTACGGCGGCTACGATCCCGCGGTGGGTAACCGTCAGATCAAGTTCCACCATTTGCCTGCGGAATGCACTATCACCATTTACAACCTGGCCGGTGAATTCATTCAGAGGATCGAAAAAGACGATCCGTCGTCGGCCATCGCAACCTGGAACGTGCAAACCGAAAACAGCCTGCCGGTTGCCTCGGGCATATACATTTATGTCGTCGAAGCGCCTGGTTTTGGCACCAAGATTGGCAAGCTGGCAGTATTCGTTGAAGACGAAGTGCTTGACATCTACTAGGCAAGGAGGATGAAACGAAAATGAAAAACAGAATAGCAATATTCACGGTTGTTCTCCTTGCGCTAAGCCTTTCTTCGGCTTTCGCGGGGAACCCTGATCGTCTTGGTACGGCAGGAGCCCTCGAGCTGACCATTCCATACGGTTCCCGCGGCACGGCGATGGGCGGTGCGGTGGTCTCGTCGGCCTACGGCGTCGAGTCCATGTACTGGAACCCCGCCGGTCTGGCCTCGCTTGAGGGAACAGAAGCGATGTTTACGCACTTGCCGTACATCGCTGACATCGATGTGAACTACATCGGTGCCGCCACCACTATCGAGGACTTCGGTACTATCGGTGCCGGTGCAAAAGTGGTATCAATCGGTGATATCGAGGAGACCACAGAGGACTATCCCGATGGCACCGGTCGTGTGTACAATCCGAGCCTGACGGTACTTAACCTGACCTATTCGCGCATTCTCACGGTCAACGTCTCATTTGGCGTCTCGGCCATGTTTATCAGCGAGCAGGTACAGGATGTAAGTGCCTCCGGTGTGGCGTTTGATGTCGGTTTCATGTACGATCCGGGCTGGCGCGGACTTCGTCTGGGCCTTTCGGTGAAGAACTATGGACCGGAAATGAAGTTTGCCGGCAGCGGATTCCAGCGGTCTCTCGATGGCGACCGTCCGGCTCAGCCGGAAGCGGCGTCGTTCGACCTGCCGAGCTCGTTCAATGTCGGTATGTCGTATGACTTCCTGGATACGGGAGACAATTATGCCTCTCTGTCGGGAACCTTTAAATCAAACAGCTACGGTTCCGATTCCTGGAAGGGTGGCTTTGAGTACGCGTACAAAGGGATGTACTTCCTGCGCGGCGGCTATACATTCGAGGATCAGGAGGAGTATCTCTACGGTATGAACCTTGGTGCCGGCCTTGTGTATGCCATGGGCGACACCAAGCTGACCTTTGAGTACTCCTGGAATGACACGGAAGTGTTTGACGACAACCAGTATTTCACGGTGAAGTTTAACTTCTAGTCGAAAGCGGTTGTTGCCTCCGATATTGGCCGGGTGCCCGATAAGGGCGCCCGGCCTTTCTATTGGTAGCGGAGATGTTCGATCCGGGAACGGATTGGCGGTCCGGCCACGGTGATGCACCCCTAAGCCCAAGACGCGTAGGGGGAAAGCAGGACTAAGTTGGTATATTTGATCCATTTGTATTGGTAAGGCCTTTTGTTGGTAGCGACTTAGGATATCCGGCGGACGAAAGTGACTTGACATTTGCCCGGTGTTTGGTATCATGCGCGCAGTTTTGACTGTTGTGGAGGATGCATGCCGAAAGTCATAGATAACAAACCACTGAGTGATTTCATCTGGCAAATGCGTATTGAGGTGCCTCATCTCGTGTCCAAGGCGCGGGCCGGGCAGTTCGTGATTTTGCGGGTGAACGACACCGGTGAGCGAGTACCCATGTCGATCGCGGGTCTTGATCGCGAGAAGGGCCTGCTCACGGTCATCTATCAGGTCGTTGGTAAAACCTCGGCCCTGATGACGGGTGTCCCGGACAGCGGTGAGATCAGCGACTGTGTAGGGCCGCTAGGGCTCGCGTCGCATGTCGACAATTGGGGGACCGCCTGTGTAGTCGGCGGCGGTATCGGAATTGCCCCGATCTACCCGATTGCCCAGGCCTACAAAGAGGGTGGCAACAAACTGCATACCATCATCGGCGCCCGTTCAAAGGACCTCCTGTTTTACGAGGAGGAGCACAGGGCCGTGGCCGATCAGGTGCATGTTTGTACGGATGACGGTTCCTACGGGCATCATGGCTTCGTTTCTGATGTCCTGAAGAAGCTGCTGGACGACGGTGAGAAGATCGGCATGGTGATGGCCATTGGTCCGGTACCCATGATGCGGGTGGTGGCCAATCTCACCCGTGACTACAATGTCCCCACCTGGGTGTCGCTGAATCCGTTGATGGTCGACGGCACGGGCATGTGCGGCGGTTGTCGGGTGAGCGTGGGGAATGAGACGAAGTTTGCCTGCGTTGACGGTCCGGATTTTGACGGTCACAAAGTTGACTTCGATCTGCTCACATCGCGTCTCAGCGCGTATCGTCCGCAGGAGCGCAAGGTCATGAAGAAGCTGCTGGAAGACCCGAATTGTCGCCTGTCAAAGGCGGTCAAGGCCTTCAAGTACCCGGACGAATGAGCAGACAACTCCAGTGCCCGGGCTAAACCCGGACGCTTTGTTGGGAGAATGACGTGGCAGAGAAACTGACAAAAAAAGAACGGATGAAGATTCCGCGGGTAGAGATGCCCGAGCAGGATCCGAAAGTACGCAGCCACAACTTCCAGGAAGTCCCCCTGGGACTCAGCGAGGAGCAGGCCCTGCTGGAGGCCGCTCGCTGTCTGGAGTGTCCCAAGCAGCCCTGTGTTGCCGGCTGCCCGGTGGAAGTTGATATCCCGGGCTTCATCCACCTGATTACCGAAAAAGACTATGCCGGCGCGGCCCGGAAGATAAAAGAGACCAACTCGCTGCCGGCCGTATGCGGCCGGGTGTGCCCTCAGGAAGAGCAATGCGAGCAGGTATGTGTAACCGGCAAGAAGTACAAACCGGTGGCTATCGGCCATCTGGAGCGCTTTGTGGCCGATTACGAGCGCGAACACAAGCTGACTCAGGTTCCGGACATAGCCCCGCCCACAGGCCGTCGTGTGGCCGTCGTAGGCTCCGGTCCGGCCGGTTTGACGGTCGCGGGCGACCTTATCAAGCTGGGCCATGAAGTCACTATCTTCGAGGCCCTGCACAAGCCCGGCGGTGTGCTGGTGTACGGTATCCCCGAGTTTCGGCTGCCCAAAAACATCGTTCAGGCCGAGTGTGACTTCCTGGGCGAGATGGGGGCAACCTTCCGTAATTCAACGGTAGTCGGGAAACTGGATACGGTCGACGAGCTTTTTGAGCAGGGCTATGATGCCGTGTTTATCGGGACGGGTGCGGGCCTGCCCAATTTCATGGGTGTCGAAGGCGAAAACCTCATTGGCATATACTCCGCCAACGAATATTTGACGCGCAACAATCTGATGCGGGCTTTCGATGAAGACGGCTTTGATACGCCGATCATTCGCGGCAAGCACGTCGCCGTGCTCGGCGGTGGCAATACCGCCATGGATGCGGTCCGCACGGGGCTGCGACTGGGTGCCGAACACGCCCATATCGTGTATCGTCGATCCGAGGCCGAGATGCCCGCCCGTATTGAAGAGGTTCATCATGCGCGCCAGGAAGGGGTGCAATTCCATTTGCTCACGACTCCGATCAAGTTCTTTGGCGATGAGAACGGTTGCGTGAAATCGATGGAGTGTCTCAAGATGGAACTGGGCGAGCCGGATGCGTCCGGGCGACGCCGTCCGATTCCGGTCGAAGGCTCCAATTTCGTCATTGAAACCGACCTTGTTGTCGTGGCTATCGGTAACTCCTCCAATCCGCTGATTCAGCAGACCACGCCGGGACTGGAGACTAACCGATGGGGTAATATTGTCGCAAACGACGAGACCATGGCTACCTCGCGCAAGGGCGTTTACGCCGGCGGCGATATCGTCACCGGTGGTGCCACTGTGATTCTGGCCGCCGGTGCCGGCAAGAAGGCCGCCCGGGCCATGCACAAGTACCTTATGGAAGAAGTGAAGAAATAACTGTCGCTTTCCGGCAAACGAAGGCGGGAGCAATCCCGCCTTTTTTGTTGCCCTCGGTGCCCCTTTTAGGGACCTTGTTTGACGTTGACAAAGCTGTTCGGCGTCGGTTTCTTACGGGTCGTAACAGTACTCATTTTAGTCCACGAAACACACACGATTGCGAGCCTGATATGGGAGAACCTGCAGCCCGAGCCGGGGACATGGTTAAGACCTGCAACGACCCTGCCGACATGCCCACATCCAGTATTATTGCGGTCGGTACCGTATTCATCAATGGTATCCCGGCCGCCAAAGAGATGGATCAGGTGGTGGGCGTGGATACGCATATCATAATGGTGCCGTCGCCCGGCGGCCCGGTACCGACTCCCATTCCGCATCCCTATGCCGGAAAACTCATGGACGGCCTGTCCAGTTCGGTAAAAATTATGGGTATGAAGGCGGCCGTGAAGGGTTCCAAATCAAAGAACTTACCGCCTCACGTGCCGTGCGGACCCGGTCCCTTTCAGAAGCCGCCCTCCAACGAGGGTGAAGTGATGCTGGGCAGCTTCAACGTATTCATCGGCGACAGCGGTCCTTCCGGCAGTGGTTCCGGCGGCGGGCCGGGTAGTTCGGCAACCGTCGCGGCATCCGCCGGCAGCACGCAGATAGGGCAGGCTGAGCAGGCCGAAAAGGCGGAAGAGAACCACTATCTGAAAGTCAAAGTGGTCGACAAGGGTGGATTCCCCATCAACGGTATTTCGTACCGGATCAAAACCCCCAACAACGAAACCTGGGTCGGGAAGGTGCACGGCGGTATCGAACGCAAGGGTATCGCCAAGGGCGACTATGAGATAGAGCTGCGTACGATAGTGGATATCAAGTGGTCTGCGGCGTCGGCCCGCGATGGCGAGACGGTCAAGATGCAGGTGGAAACGGCCGGGTTTGACGACGACGAAAATGTCGTGTTTACGGTGTGGGAAAAGGATATCGATCGACCGGATCGCCAGGTCAAAGAGGTTGCCGGCGTGAAGTTGAAGGGCAACAAGGCGGAAGCCGAGTGGCAGTACGAGTGGGTCGAACGCGACGGCACTGCGGTCGACTCCGACAAGTATTCATCGCCGACGTTTTACTTCAGTGTCCGCATCGATGGCGTCACCGCCAGATCACCCCTGCTCGACTACAAGGACTCAGTCGAGATTCAGGCCGAGGATGACGAGGGCAATCCGCTGAAGGATGAACAGTATCGGGTGACGCTGGCCAACGGCGATGTACGCACGGGGAAACTCGACAGCAAGGGTTACGCCAGGATTGAGAAAGTACCGCCGGGCAAGTGGGAAGTTGATTTTGTGGATGCCGAGACGGTCCACGAGAAGGACGACGACGGCGACTGAGGTTATGGATATTCTCTAGCGTATGGGCAAAATCAAGAAAAGCTGGCGCAAGTTCAAAAAACTGATCAAAGCGCCAACAGCACTCAAGATCGAGAGTATGCCGGCGCAGTTTGCGCCCTCGGCAGAAAACTGTGAGGTTGCCTATTTCTGGAAAAAGCAGGTGAAAAAGCCGGGCGATATACCACGAGCCGTGGTCACGGACAAAGATGGGACCGAGATACTCGATGTGCCGATGCTGGGTCAGTTGGGCAGCCTGGATGGTAAGGATACGTGGAAATGGAATGGCAAGGATAAGGACGGTGCCTGGGTCAGCCCTCTGAAATCACCGTTTACCGTCACGATCAAATCCCCAACCTACCAGAAGATCAAAACCAGCAAGAAGGTCAATGTGACCATCCGTGGCGTGGCGCTTGAGATCGACGCCCCCGATAGCCGCTTGATCATGAACACCCCGCCGCCCGATGGCACGATTGCGGTGGCGGGAGTGGTTCTGCTAAAAAAGGCGGACGGCAGCGGCGTGGCTACCCGGATTCCCCTGGATGTCGCTTTCGAAGTACTGGCCGCACCCCGTGGCAACGCCTCCAAGACGGACTCGTTCAAATACCAGGCGAGCAAATACCTGGGGTCGCGCGGCGATGCCGATCACATTCACTGGGAACTTCCTGCCGACAGCCACGGCGACAGCGACGACAGTCTCAAGAAGAAATGCCTGGTGCGGACACGCGTGGAAGATACTCCGGATCGGGGCAAGGCCAAGGTCTTTTTCAAGCCGTCGGGCGTGGGTGGCGATCAGCATGAGATTCAGGCGACCGTCTTTTCCGCGGACGGCAAATCAAAACTTGCAACTGAAAAGAGCGGCAAGTTGACGGTCTGGCGGAAAATCGATTTCGACAAAATTTATACCATGCGCGGGGAGACGTTCATCGATAACGCCACAAAACACAGCGAGATCGCACCGGCCTACGAAACCAAGGGATATGTCCTGTACACGCGCGGGACGGTGACCACGTTGAATGCCAACCTGACCGTGAAATACATTGGGCTGTACAAAAGCAGCGGTACGCACCAGTGGGACTGGCCGACGGATTATTCGCCACAGAAACTGGAAGACAGTGCGTACGATTTGCGACCGACAGCGGCCGAACTGGCCGATTACGCGGGCGCCGATGCTGCCAAAAAGGCTGCTGCGAAAACCAAAATCGAGGCGAAGGCACAGAAGTGGTTCAGCGCCGTGGTCAGTGCTTACCTGGTGAGTGTGACTAACTGGTTTGCCGCGGCAGGTATTAACGAGATGGAGAATTCGCTGCTGGGGGTGCAATACTACCATCCGAAACTCTCCGGTCAGGGCGACGGGGCTACCAATTTCTGGCCGGCCAACATCAGCATCAATCTGGCCAATCCCGGTTCCGGGCTGAACAAACCGGGTCATCCGGATCGGGCGACCTGGCGAATTGTGGCCGGGTTCAGCCGGAACAATCTGGCGGTAGTGTTTAAGAACTACCCTGATGACGATGATTTGCAGAACACCTGCCGTCACGAGATCGGCCATGCCACCAAATCTGCTTTTAAACGAGCCAGCTTTGGCACGGGGGATCACTCCGGCAGCGGCCTGATGCGTTATGACGGCGGCGGCGTAAACGTGTTCAGCAATGCCGATATCAAAAAACTTCGCGGGTTCAAGTGATGGTCCCGCGCTCGGCGATCATTTGGCGCCTGATCGTTGTCGTACTGACGGTGTCGGGCGTGCTGATCCTCGGATGTGCAGGAGGTAATGTGGCAGTTGAAATAGTGTTGAAAGTGGAAACGCCGAACCAGCCGCTCCGACTGCTGGGCAAAGCACCGGTCTATCCGCTGGGACATCAGATCGTGCTGAAGGCGGATTTCGTGAACAACGGGACATCGGCAGTGACGCTCGAGGATCCCAAAACCTCACCGCGCAT
>JAHIVM010000297.1 GCA_018816665.1 Candidatus Zixiibacteriota bacterium | reverse complement strand
TGGCCGAGACATCGCTGGAATCCGGCGACCATCAAACCGCTGAACAATACATTTCGCAGGCGATCAGGATCACCGCCGACGACCCGGAGACTCTGAACAACGCGGCCGTTTTGCTGCATATGAGAGGGGATTATGTCAAGGCCGAACAGGCGCTCACGAAGGCGCTGTCGCTCAACCCGGCCCTGACCGATGCGCATGTGAACTTGCTTAGTCTTGAAGGCATCCTCTCATTGCAGACCGCTCCTGATGAATCTCGCCGAGACGCCGTTCTGCGGTCGGCCGGCTGGGTCTCCAATGTGGCCCCGGATCCGGCCCGCGACGAGTTACTGACGCTCAATCGCACATTGCGCAAGGATGTGCTCGCGGCGTATGCGAATCGGTATTCGTCATCCAGCGCACGCATACTCCTGCATCGTCCGGCCAACGGCGCGCTGAAGTATCTCATGGACAGCTGGGCCGAGGTGCTTACTGTCATGGGAATACCAACCCGACTGCTGAACTGGGGCGAGCCGACCGGAGTTGTGTTCGAACGATTCTCCCCCACCGTCTTTGTGACCGTGGCAGATCCGGCGTTTATGCACCACCTGGACAACAGTTACATCCAGACCTATCGGACGAACCGGGGCTTGCAGGTGGGACACATTTCGACTCTCGAACATCGTTATGAACCCTGCGATTTCCTGGTGACGTTTCATCTGGACCCCGGGCGCGATGAGGCTTTTTCCGGTGTGGATATGCCACTGCTATCCCTGCCGTTTGGCATCAATCCCATGCAGCATTACATGCGGCCCGGGCGGGAGGTGTGGGACTTCTTTTTTGTGGGTACCAACTCGCACCTGAAGGTGAGGCCTACCGCTGAGTATCTGGAACCGATCCTGCGCGACTACTCCGGCATTCTGGCCGGGGTCGGGTGGAAAGTCGGACTGGGTGAATTACCGATCGAGCAGGCCGCCCTGCTGTACAACTTTGCGACGATATATCCCAACTACCACCTGGATAGCAATTTCCAGACCTTCAATGAAATCACCGAGCGGGCCTATATCATTCCCGCCTGCGGGGGCTTTGAATTGACCGATTCACCGGTGGCCATGAAGGAGCTATTTGCGCCCGACGAAATGGCCCGGGCCGACTCCCCGGCGCAGTTCCGGGAGATGTTTGCGCACTTTCTGGAACACCCGGATGATCGCTTGAGTTATGTAAAAAAGGGCATGACGAAAGTGTACACACGAGATACTTTGTTTCATCGCATGGACACCTTCGCCGCCTATCTGAAACTGGAAGCACGAAGTCAATTGCCTGAGACAGTCGCCGACCGCGTGTAGCAGGCGCCTGAGCGACTAGAGATTCTCGTTTGTCCGGCGCAGAAAACCGGCCGGGGTTCCCACCATCACACAGTTGCGCGGCACGTCCTTGACGACCGTGCTTCCCATGCCAATCAGGCTGTATTCGCCAATAGTGAGATTGTTACCAATAGTGCAGTTGCTGCCGAGGTAGCACGACTGTTCGATTGTCGCTCCCCCCGAGATACAGACGCCGCCGGTGATGCAGGTGTAGTCGCCGACAGTGACATCGTGGCTGATCACGGCCTGCGGGAGAATGATGACATGTCTGCCGACCGTAACGTTGGTGGTCACGGTGGCATGCTGGAACACTACCGTGCCCGGTCCCAGGGTTGCCATGCGCGAGATGCTGGCAGTCGGGTGAATGATCGTGGCGAAACGGTCGTCGGTGACACCGGTGCTTTCGATAATCCGGCGCTTGTGCCAGAAGTTGGCGGTGCTGCCGATACCGTTCACAAACAGGCAGTCACCAAGCTCGCCCGCCTGATTAAGGGGGCCGAGACATTTGACATCACCAAACAGCATGCCATGTGATGACGGTTTGTCATCGAGGAAACCGACACACTCAAAGTGCGGCCGACCGATATCATCGTTGATATCTCGAATCGTATCGAGGATGTCGATACAGTTGCCGCCGACGCCGAGTATAACAATTTTCTGCATAGCACCCTGTCCCGGTTACCTGCCGGTCGCGCCGGCGGATTTGTCGCTCAGTTATGTGGGTTTCTGCCCCCGGTGTCAACCACAACAAGGGGTGATCGGAGATATCAAAAAGGGCCCCGGATGGTGAATCCGGAGCCCTGGTTTTTTCCTGCGGCTCGCCGGATGTCTAGCTGAGGCCGGCCATTTTCATGAATGTTTCGGCCTTGAGGTATTCCTCCCGCAGCGCCTCTGACAGGGACTCGAGTGTCGCTTCGTCTATCTGAAGGTACTCGGTGACGCCCGGTTCCATGTCGTTGATAAGGTACTCATCATCCTTGTCGTAGAAGGTCTTTTTGGCGAGATAGTTGGCCACATGAATGAAGTAGGCAATAGGATCCTCGGACTCGGTCAACTGGGGTTGATGGTGAAAAGCGATTGCCTCCGTGAGGCGTTCGGGCAGCTTCCATTGACCGGCCAGAATGGCGCCGAGCTGGGCGTGATTGTACCCCAACACCCGTTCTTCGATCTCGTAGGTGGCCGAAACGCGGTCCCGCGACTGCTCTTCGGTGACCTGAGCGAATTCGTCTTTCAGGAAACAGCACAGGACCATCTTGCCGATGTCGTGAAGCAGGCCTCCAGAGAAGGCGGAATCCGGATCAATCATCCCGCGTGACCGCACCTTGCGGGCCAGGATGCGACCGCAGAAGCCGACTGCCAACGAATGGCGCCAGAACTTCTCCTGGAATTCCTGATCGAAATCGTCGCCCTTGAACATGTCGAGGACCGACGCGGAGAGGACCAGGTTTTTGATGGCCTCCAGACCAACAATCACCACCGCCTGCTTGACCGACTCGACCTCGCGTGAAAGGCCGTAAAACGCCGAGTTCGTGAGCTTGAGCACCTTGACGGACATGGCCGGATCCTCGGAGAGGATTTTGGCTATTTGTCCGGCGGATACCTTGGGATCGTTGATGACCTTCTGAATCTGATGAAAGACAATCGGAGGCGTGGGCAGGTTTCGGATATTCGAAACCACCTGCTTGACTTTGTTATCAATCGTTGCGGTAACCATGTACGTCCTTGTGGCCTTTAGATATCCAGATCGTCGATGAGCCGATCGGCGATCTCACTTCTTACGTCCGGTCGTTCGTAGTACCCCTGCTCAATGCGCCGTCGGATCTGCCCGATTCGGTCACCGTCATCGATATCGCCGTCGGGTTGGGAATCCAGTACAGAGTATCCTTTCTCTGCCAGCAGGCGATCGGCCGCTTCCGCCAGTCTGGCCCGACCATCGTCGGAAATCTGTACGGTATCGGCGGCGGGCGAGTGCCGGGGCTCGACCTTCCCCTTTTTCTGGTTCGTCTCTTCGGAATGATATTCCGGGCTGCTCTTCGTCACGGGTCCTATTTCCATTTTATCACCTATATGTATCCTATCGTCGGTGATTTAGTGAAACTTTAGAGTTCCACTTATGTCAAAACGATCATGTTATGACTTGCCGTTTATGAACTGAGGCGAGCTGGGCGTGTCGCTCAGATACCTCATAATTTTTGTGCTGTTTTTCAGCTCTCCGATTTCCTCCCGAATGCGCTCGTGGCGTTGCGTAATGTACTCCCGGTTATCCTCAACCAGGGCCATGCTCTTTTTCACCAGGGTGGTGATGGAATTGACCATTTTTTTCACTTCGGGGTGAATGGCGGCCAGACGAAACAGTTTAGGGTTCTTTTCCTTCAGAACCGTAACGGTGGCCTCGGACTCCCGAATCCGTCGCTGGCAGCGTTCAATCTCCGAATAGAGGTCCAGCAGATTCTGGTCACGGTCGTACTTTATCAGGTCCCGCTGTTTGTCCAGGAGAATAAACAGCGACTGATAGAAACCATACTCTTTCTTGAGAACACTCAACAATTCCTGTTCGAGCCGACTGATAGCGTTGTCACCTGTCGAGAGCATATATGTTTTTATCCCGTCGTCACAAACTGCGCCACCTCGACCGGGGCCTGTTCGGCGGCAGTCGGCTTAGGCAGATTCTGTTCCTGTTCCTTGAGTGCCAGCCAACCGTCGCGGAGATTGGACAGGCTGTTGACTATCGAGTCGAGTTGTTCCAGATCCTTGGTGGCCTGGACCACATACGTCTGGCTGATAATAAAGACGTACATGCGGGAGAGGTTTTCGGCCACTTCCCCGCCTTTTTTCATATCCAGGGTTGTATACAGGTGCGAAACGAAGCGTTTGCCTTTTTCGAGCGCCTCGTAGCCGTCGTTCCACGCACTGTCCAGATACAGCTGCCGGGCCTTGGTATACGATGCAATAGCGCCGTCGTACACCTGAACGATCAGTTCCAATTGTGACTTTCCAAGCGTTTCGGCCGTCCGATAGGCCCTGAGTTTGTCGTCCGCCATAGGTCCCCTGTCCTCTTATTTGTTGGTCCTGCCTAATACCCAGTTGGAATTAATCTGTGCCAGTTGTGACTCCAGGGCCGAGTTGGTAGCACTCAGCTCGCCGAGGGTTACTTCCATCTCCCAGAATTGCTTCACCAGATCCTCGCGCCGCTTCTCAAGACGCTTATCGAATGCCTCGATCTGCTCTTTGAGGTTGGTGACCTGATTCTCATACGAACTGATACGGCGGGCGATCATGCCGTCCCCGGCAGCCGTCAGGCTGTCCAGCAGATCATCCACCCGGGCGGCGATACCCTTGGTGAGGGTGACCTTCCCCTCCACCCCGCCGAGAATCTGAGACTCGGTCAGTGTAATCCTCAGCTTGAGACCTTCGGTCGTGGCATTGCCTTCGCTGCCGGTAAGAATCTGACCCGAGCCGGTGGCGGCTTCGCCGTTTATCGTACCTTCTACGTCCTGACCGTCGTGACTGACGCCGGTCGCCAATCCCAGAGTCGCAAAGGCGCTGCTCCCGATGCTGGTGATGGTGTGCACGGCGGAGGATGACCCATAGGTGGAGCTCTTGATATTCAGGAATCCGGTGCCGGTGCCGGTGGACACCCACTCGGCCGTCACGCCCCGGCTGCCGATTTTGGCATCGGCGTCGATCTTGTCCTGTATCTCGCGAACCAGTTCATCAGCCGACATGTACGTTTTCTCGCTGAGAATGATCTCATCGGAATGAATACCGTCAACCGAAAACTTGAGCCGGTTGTTCGACGTGTTCAACGTCAGGGGCGTGGCTCCCGGATCGGCAATGCCGCTGCCCTGGAAACGCCCCACGGTGGCAGCCTTCGTGATATCAACATCCAGATCGGCGCCCACTTTGGTGGCAGCCGTGGATGACTGGAACTCGATAAACGTGGCGTCGGTGGTACCGGCATTCGTAAACAGCTTCACGACATCGTCGAGACTGTCTTCCAGCGCGGTCTTCAGGCGACTGCTGTCTTTGATCGACAACTTGCCGTCGGCGCCCGTGCGGATACCTACCGAATACAGTTGGTTGTATTTTGAGTTGAGACCGTCGATACGCGCTCCCATGCCCGAGCGCAGGGAACTCTGCATCAACTGAACCGTCTGATCACCAAACAGCACACCGATCTGCTGCGAGTCGGCATCAAAGTCATTCTGACTGTCCACAAAATCCATGACGTCGTTATAGGCCTTTACCACAGCCTGGATTTGCGACTGAATGGCGGTGACATCGGTACCGGTGGTGATGCTGATGGTTTCCCCGGGATCGGTTTCCTTCCGCACCACCAGCGAAACGCCGGCGATAACGTCGGTAAACTGGTTGCTGTCCGATGTCACGGTGATGGGTGAACCGGAGCCGCCGCTGGAACCGAAAGCGATTCTGGCA
>JAHIVM010000296.1 GCA_018816665.1 Candidatus Zixiibacteriota bacterium | reverse complement strand
GAGTCCTGTCACATACCATCGCTCAATCGCTCCTCAGCGGCCGGCTTTGACGCCACCACGGGCACGCTGGAATTCTACTACAACCCCCGTGAGGCAAAGGACTTCGCTGAAGTTGCCCAATGGATGCCTGCTTACGAGCGCTGGGTTGATGACAAAATTTACCCCTTCAACAGCATGTTGCTGATCTGGTGGGGAAACCTGGACCAGGACGGTGTCATCTATCCGCTGTGGCTGCGTGAAAACGGCAAAGCCTGGGATCTGTTTAAGGACCAGATCACCGACGACAACGACGATGGCCGCCCGGAGGTTAATCGTGAGGAAGAGATTGTTGCGGGACTGAAGGCCTTTACTGAGAGCCTGGCCGACAATGAACGATTCAGCCAGATTCACCCTGTCATGATCAAAGGGGGGAAGTCTTTCCATCTGGGTGAGGGCGACCAACTGGTGGAGGAGGACTATGACCAGCCTCCCTGTGTCAATTTCTCCATCAGTCACAATGTTGCCCCCGCGCGAATGGCGTTGGGTGCAAACGGTTGCGATGACTGCCATGCCGAAAGCGCCCACTTCTTCAAGGGACAGCGGGTTATCGATTTGTACGACGAAAACGGAATGGTGGTCACCCGGTCGAACGGCCGCTATTACGGCTGCAACCCGGTGGCGTTCGCCATCAACACGTTCCACCAGCAGATTCTCAGTCCTCTGGTGAGTATTGGCATAATCTTCGCCTTGTTTATGATAACGTTACACTATCACTCGTACGGACCGAAGCATATTCCTTTCGTTCCGGACTCCGGTGAAGTGCCGCGATTCTCGCTCGTGGAACGGGCCGTTCACCTGTTCCGACTCATATCGTTCATACTGCTGTCCATAACTGGTCTGATCCTGGCCTTCAACTGGAGCGAATGGCAGGACCTGCTGTTCCGCACACCAGAACAGATGCTCGATATCCATATCTGGTCGGGTGTGGTGTTTATCATAACCACGCTGGCCGGCATCGGACTCTGGTTCCGCGACGCTCTGTTCGCCAAGTATGACCGCATATGGGTGCGACGGTTTGGAGGGTACCTCGGCGCCAAGGGAGAGATACCGGCCGGACGGTTCAATGCTGGACAGAAGATGTTTTACTGGTACACGACTATTTTCGGTCTGATTATGGCCGCGTCCGGAGTTGTGCTGATCTTCAAGTTGACGTTCCCGTTGTCAGTCATCTGCGTGACCTCGACCATCCACAACCTGGCCGGCTTTGTGATGATTGCCGGTGTGTTGTCGCACGCCTATCTCGGTACGGTCGCCAACCCGGGTACCTGGCGGGTGCTGGTCGATGGTTTTGTGACGCGCATGTGGGCTGAACATCATCATCCCAACTGGTACCGTTCATTGATTGAGCGGGGCACCATTGAGGCCGAGGACAAAAAGAGAAGAGTGTCCGACAAAAACGAATAAGCATCCGGGTTCAGACGTTTTGACACAGCGCGGGTGGCAGCAATGCCCCCGCGCTTTCCTTTTGGCGTAAGGGACAACCGGACGATATGCTCCGGGGAGACAGTGACGTCAACTCCCTGTACTTGACACAAAAAAAGCGCCGCCCCGACAGGGGAGACGCCTTTACATTTTCGCTATGATGGCTAAGACTTATTCAGTCTCTTCAGCGGCCTCAGGCATCGCGTGCACACCTTTTGCTTTCGCCTTGGCGAAATCCCAGTCCTTGGCCGTGGCACCCAGTTTGCCCGGGGCATCGGCGTTGTGACAGGTCAGACAGGTCTTTTCATCCGGGATAAGCAGACCGTTGGCAATAGCCTGTTCACGATCTTCCATGATCTTTTTGGCTTTGTAGTCCGCGCCCGCACCGTGGCAGGCCTCGCACTGGACGCCGGTCAGCAATTCGCCCTTGGCATCGGTACCGGTCGTGTAGTACTTGATGTAGGCGGGGTCTTTCTGCTGTTCGGGCGTGAGGTTGTCAAACGCGGTTGCGTGGGAAGTTTCCAGCCACGACGGGTGCGTACCGTCTTTTTTGTGGCAGATTTTACATTTCTTTTCGCCGATGAATTCATGCTTTGCGGCAGCTTTTTCATCGGCTATCGCAAAAGCGGCGATCATCGCGATAAAAGCGGTCAAACAGATGGCAGTCAAGATCTTAACGCGCATATCTTCCTCCAAGGTTTTGACAACAGGGGTTCCGTGTTATCGGACCTTTGTTAGTACCCATACCATTACCGGCCCCAATATACGGGTTATACCTTTCAAACTCAAATATCTTTCCGAAAAACCGACTTTTTTTATCGCTGTTCATCGTGGACAACCTCGCGAAGCGTAGTCTATTATTCGGTTGACAGGAATTGACGGAGGGGCTATTCGGGAGCATATCGGAATCGGCGATATTCGTCATAGTGAATGGCATCTTCATCGCTGATGATCCCATTCTGAATCAGCCATTTGATTTCATTCTCGGTATCTGTCGGCAAAGCCACAACTCTGTGCCAGTCTTTTGCATGCCTCAGCTTCATCCACTTCAGATTCGTCGCTCCAGCCAGGTTTGCGCTTGTAAGCAGTGCATTGTCAATCGAAGTGTTCTTAAGTTCAGCGTTCTCCAGATTCGCCCGGGTGAGGTTCGCGCTAGCCAGATTCGCCCCGGTCAGATCCGCACTATCCAGCATAGCATCCACGAGAATCGCTCGCACAAACCGAGCATCCTCCGCCAAGACGCTAGTCAATCTAGCGCGTGTCAGATTCGCAGCACTGAAGTTGGCAGCGGTCATGTTGCTGGCCGATAGAGTGCTCTCCTCAAAATCACTGGCATAGAACGATGCGCTGCTCATGTCTGCGAAACTCAGATCAGCCCTTCTTACGAACGCATTGTGTGCGAATGCTCTCTGGAGCACGGCATATCTGAGTTGCGCTTCATCAAGGTCAGCATATGGCAAACGACACTCTGTAAGATCAATCCTTTCAAGCGATGCAGATTTGAGAGCAACACCATCGAGGGGTGGGATTTCACCATGCAGTCTGTTGAGTCGAATGAGAGCCGACACCTTACCAAACACACTTGCTTGGTCTTGCAGCATACGCGTATCAGTCAGTTTGCTCTGGAGGTCCCGTACCTGACGAACACGGTCACGCCAGTACTGGTAAAGTGATATACCGAAACCTAGGATGACCACGTCCGCAAGAAAGCCATATGCCTCAGGAATACGATCATCGTTCTCATGTCCGACACTGACTTCGAGCGCGACTACTAGTACCAGAATCGCGAAGGCAAGCATTGCATAGACAAGTGGCGGTTTCTCGAGCAGGAGAGCACCGAGTCGGCTCTTGTCGAACCGGAGCCACACCACCACAAAGAGTCCGCCAAACAACAGCACAACTGTCACCAAATCCCAAAACGACATACTTTGCGGCACCCTCCCCGCGACGTGGATTTACTTATCTATATAATACACGGCAAGCGGCCTACTCGCCACAGAATTCTGTAGGTAGTTAATGGGAACACCCGCAAACAAAAATGCCGGAGGTCGGACTCGAACCGACACAGTATTGCTACCGGGGGATTTTGAGTCCCCTGCGTCTACCAGTTTCACCACTCCGGCATCTCAAAGTCGCTGGCGGGCCGACAAACCCATCATGAATGATGGGCCGCCCGGCCGCAAACAGCGACCTTGAAAGTACAATCGAGTCCCCTCCGAGTCAAGAAATTCTTTGAGGGGAGAGGCAACCTCGTAATCCGGCCCAAACAAGTTTGAGCCGGCCACCCGGTGGGGCAGGCTATTCACCTTTATGACCGGTCAGCTTGATGACCGGACAGAATGTGCGCCACTGCCCGAGTGAGCCCACAGAATCCCGCCATCAAGCTGCCTGCGCGCCCACGGCGTGGCGGGGCATTAAGGGGCACTAGATATTCAACCCCGTAGCGACGGTCTCCGCACGATGCTGCAGCCGATTGTGCATGTCCTGTGAAACGGGGTGCCAATCAACTGATTGCCAAACTATCAGAGACCGGCGTGTTCGCCAATCGCAGGTCTCTGAGGCTGAAGGGGCCTCCCGAGGTCTCATCGTTACCCAAGCAAACTCTGTATGCTATCAGGTATCTTGCGGAGACCTGCGCTGCGATCGGGCAAAAGAAAACCTGCTCAAACAAGTTTGAGCAGGCCACCCGAAATCGTGTCACAGTCAAACCCTAAAAGTGCGTTCGGTCCTCGGTCGTGTCCTCGGGAAGGTTGTCGTTGTCCGAATGCTTGGGGACATACAAACCCGCCGACGGGTGTATCTGGCAGGTGGTGGTCGGCTCCGTGCCCGCAATGAAAATCTCGTTGCGGACATCGATACAACGGTCGGTAGCAATCTCACCGGACTCAAGACACACGTCCAGGTGAACGATACCATCGGGCTCCTCGAAATCCATCAACGGCAACGAATCATGCGCCGCAATCATGAACTCAGCCCAAACAGGCACGCCGTTCCGTCCGCCGTCCTGCCCGCGACCCAGCGACAGCTTCTCATCAAAACCTATCCAGGTCCCGGCCGTAATCTGCGGTGTGTAGCCAACGAACCAGTTGTCGCAATAGTTGTTGGTAGTCCCCGTCTTGCCGCCTGCGGGGCGTGTGAAGCCCATCCAGCGCGCTCGCCGTCCGGTTCCCCCATCGACCACCGATTGCATCATAGACACCATCACATAGGCCGTCTGGGCCGACAGGACCTCTTCCTTCTGGATAGACTTGTGGTCTTCCAGTACCCGGCCGTAACGATCCACGACTTTATGGATCATTCGATAGGGGATATGAATCCCCCGGTTCGGGAACGTGCTGATGGCCGAAACCATTTCGGTCAATTTCACCATGCCGGAACCAATCGCCAGAGCGGGCACCGGATCAAGCTGCGTGGTGATCCCCATACGCCGGGCGTAAAATATCGCTTCCTGCGGATTGATCTTCAACAGCAGACGCACACTGACCAGGTTGCGTGACTGCCGGATGGCATCGCGCAGCGTCATCGGCCCCAGGAACTTGTTGTCGTAATTGTGTGGTCGCCACTGTTTCGTACCGGGAATATCCAGAACAATCGGGTTGTCATCGATGATGTCAGTCGTCTTGAAGCCGTTGTCGATCGCTGCCGTGTAAATGAACGGCTTGAACGCCGAGCCGGCCTGCAACTCAGCCTGATACGCCCGGTTCCATTCAGACTCCGCGAAAGACCGTCCGCCAACCATCGCCAGGATATCACCGTTGGCATTGTCTATGCCCACAAAGGCACCCTGCACTTTTTTGTAGGCACGAATCCGGTCGCCGTACTGATCGACCGTGTCCGGCAGATAGTATGTGTAGTTCGGGTCGGCCAGGGTGTATCGACGTTCGATCATGGCCCGCAAAGAGTCAACTTTTTTGGCGACGGCTGTTTCGGCTGCAATCTGCAGCGTGGAGTCAAGCGAGGTATATACTTTCAGACCGCCGGAGTACAGAGCTTGCTCACCGTAAGTGTCCAGCAGGTACTGACGAATAGTCTCGGTAAAAAACGGCGCCGTACCTATTTTTTCCTCAGGCGGGGAGACGCGAAGTGGTTCCGCCTTAAGCGAATCATACTGTTCCCGGGTAATCCCACCCCAGTTGTAGAACGTGTACAGCACCCGGTTGCGCGCCTGGAGCGACTTGTCCGGATTGTTCAGGGGCGAGTTGACATTGGGACCGCGTGTCAATCCGATAATAATGGCGCAATCATTCAGATCCAGCTCCGGAACCCGCTTATCAAAAAACAAATGGGCGGCCGCAGAGACTCCGTAAGCACCACGACTGAAGTAGTGCTGGTTGAGGTACATCTCCAG
>JAHIVM010000295.1 GCA_018816665.1 Candidatus Zixiibacteriota bacterium | reverse complement strand
CCACCAGCGACAATTTCTGAGAGCGTTCAAGTTGCAGCCGTGCTTCCTCGGCCCTGCGGCGGGCTCTCAATTCGCGGTCAACCAACGCCCCGGAGAGTACGGCGATGGCGTAGTAGAATATGATCTCAACATACTCGCTGAGCATGGCGTTGGAATCAACATCAAGACTGAGGATGTAGGGGAGTACCGCAACGGAAATGACGGTGGCAGCCGCGAGACTGCCGCGAATACCGAACCAGGCCGCGGCGATAACTATCGGGATATAGCAGAACCGGCCGTGAGCGGCGTGCAGCCAGTGAATATGGCCAAAGATGGTGTGGGTCAACCAGCCATAGTGTATCCCGAGCGTGGTGGCAATGACGGCGCCCAGTATCGACAGCTTCGTTATGTTAGTCGCTGGTTTCCACATACACTTTGTTCTCTCACCTGTCTCAGATGATGGCAAGGTCCGTGCCGAAAGGTATCCGGGCGGTGGCGGGTCTTTGATGTCTCCATCCGGCAACGAGTTTGGAGAGTTGCGCTAGCCATTGTACGCACTCACTAAACAAAGAGCCGGTAATAATTGTTCATTACTGCCCAATATTCTACACTCATGTAGTATTTTGTTCACTACATTCGCTAGCTTTCCCATGAGGTTAAATGTAAAACACTGTTATATAACATGTTAGCGTGTTCGGCACAGGTCTTGATATAATCCTGGGTACTATGACGATGAAGACGTGCCATATACGGCCTTTTCTGGTGACCTGGACGACTATTCTGATGGTCGGAGGAATCGTGGCGGCCCTGATTCCGCTCGGGCCGGTCTCGGCCGATCAGCCAATGTCAGTATCCAGGGGCATCGGAGACTCTGCGGTGATCTTGGATGCCACGACTGGATTGGCGGACTACCGAGTGCTGGCACTCAAGCGTAGTGCATCCCTGAAGGCGGCATATTATCGCTGGCGTGCGGCGATCGAACGCTCCGGTTATGCCGGTGCGATGCCCGACCCGGTTCTGAGCTATGCCTACTTCATTGAGAATGTCGAAACGAGGGTAGGTCCGCAACGGCACCGCCTCGGGCTACGTCAGACAATCCCCTGGTTTGGTACGCTCGGAGCCAGGAAGGATATTGCTCTCCACACCGCTCAAATGGAGTTTGAGCAATTCGAGCGGGGCCGGCTGAAGCTGTTTTATGACGTGACCGTAGCTTTCAATGAGCTGTATTACCTCGGCCGGGAGATAGCATCGACCCGTGAAAGCCTGGAACTGCTGGCTCTCTGGGAGACAGTCGCGCGGCGGAAATATGCGGTAGGCGAGACCGGGCACCCGGATGTCATTCGGGCTCAGGTCGAACTCGGCAAGCTCGAGGATCATCTGCTGTCGTTGGAAGATCACATCAACCCCACCGCGGCCCGGCTGCGGGCATTGCTCAACCTGCCGGACTCAGTCAACTTGCCGGTTCCGTCGGTGACCGATCAGCCGGAGCAGGAGATCTCATCGGCAGCGCTCATTCAGGCGGTTCGCGATCACAATCCGGACCTGAAATCTCTCCAGGCAGTTGTTGACAGAGAACGGGCGGGTGTACGCCTGGCCCACAAATCGAACCTGCCCGGAATTACACTTGGACTGGACTATATCGAGACCGGCCCCGCGATCGATCCCAGCATGACCCAGAGCGGCAAGGATCCATGGACGGTCGGCGTGAGTGTCAATCTCCCCCTGTGGTTTGGAAAAAACAAGGCGCGCGTACGCGAGGCGGAGGCCCGGCAGAAACAGGCGGAGTTTGATCTGCAGGATAAAGCGTATCACCTGGAGTCAGTCGCGGAACGTGCGGTCTTTGACTATCGCGACGCCTTGCGCAAAGTGCGTTTGTATCGCGACGGACTTCTCCCCAAGGCGGAGCAACTGCTCAACGCCGGTTTCGCCGCTTACCAGGCGGCCAAGTCCGACTTTCTCAGTCTTGTTGATGCCCAGCAGCAGTTGCTGACTATTCGCCTGCAATTGGAGCGTTCGCGTGCGGACCTGGTCATCGCCGCGGCTGCCCTTGAAATGCTGACGGGCGGAACGATCACCCAATACGCCGGATCAACCGGCGACGAACAGGAGATAAGTCATGAATAGTGTACGAATCATATCCGCGATTATGATGCTACTGGCCGTTTCGGCCCTGGCGGTCAGTGGCGCCGACGGCCAGAAGTCGAATGTAAAAAACGCCGTGAAAATGGAAATGAAGAACCAGACGCATTGCCCGGTGATGGGTGGCAAAATCGATTCAACGGTCTTCACCGATATCCAGGGCCAGCGGGTGTATCATTGCTGCCCAATGTGCTCGAACAAACTGACGGCTGACCCCGACATGTATTTCGAAAAGGCGGCGGCAGACGGCATTCATTTCGAGAACATTCAGACAACCTGCCCGGTATCCGGAAAGGCGCTGAAAGATACGACAATCAGCCTTGAGCATGCCGGCCGTCATCTGCTTTTTTGCAGCGAAACCTGCCGAACCGAGTTTGAAAAGCGACCGCAGGAAGTCCTGAAGGATATGATGGCACCGAAAGAATCCGGGAAGAAGACCGAGCCGGGACACAGCGGTCATAAACACTAGGGACACGGCGGGCACTGACAGCCTTCTAAGGGCCGCTCGTATACGTCCGCTTCAGGAGATACGCTATGAGTAAGTCAACGGCAGTCACAGATATCTGGCGCGCGGTAAAACCCCATCGGGGTCTCGCGGTCGGCGCAACTGCGCTTCTGGCTGTGGTGGCCTTTGTGTTGGGCGGACTGCTGTGGGGCGGATCGCCCGCGGTCACTGTCTCTGAAAAAGATCACGCCCACGCAGTCGACGCTTCGTCGGAACCGACGGCCTGGACTTGCTCCATGCATCCCCAGATACAGCTTCCCCAGCCGGGGAAGTGCCCTATCTGCTTCATGGATCTGATTCCCGTGGAAACGGGTGGCGGCGAGGAACTGGGGCCCCGGCAACTGCGCCTCTCCGAGACCGCCCGCGAGTTGGCTCGCATTGAGACTTCAACCGTCTTTCGAGCCAGAGCAGAGCACGAAACCCGGATGATTGGTCGCGTTGGCTACGATGAGACCCGGGTGGCTAACCTGACCGCGTGGGTGCCCGGGCGGCTCGAGCGTCTCTATGCCGACTTCACCGGAATCACCGTCTCAAAAGGCGACCCGCTGGTGACGATGTATTCCCCCGAATTGATCGCGTCGCAGGAGGAACTGCTTCAGGCAAAACAGGCGACTGCAGCGCTCAGGTCAAGTCCCAGCAGCATGCTGCGGTCCACGGCTGCCGGCACGCTGGAGGCTGCCCGGAAGCGTCTGAGCCTCTTTGGCCTGAGCGATGAACAAATCGCTGATCTCGAATCGTCGGGACAGACCTCAGACATCCTGACCATCGAAGCCCCTATTGGCGGTGTGGTGGTACACAAAAATGCGCGTGAGGGAATGTATGTCAAAACCGGAACGCAGATCTACACTATCGCGGACCTCTCGCACCTGTGGGTGTTGTTCGAGGCTTACGAATCAGACCTGCCCTGGTTGACTCAGGACCAGACGGTAGCGTTTGTCTCGACTTCCTTCCCCGGCGAGACTTTCGACGCCCGCATCAGTTTCATCGATCCGGTTGTTGACCCGGCTACTCGCACCGTGAAAGTGCGTGCGGAACTCAACAACCGGGACGGCAAATTCAAGCCGGACATGTTTGTCAGGGGGACTTCGGTTTCAGGCGTTGTGGGATCGGGAGAAGACGAGAAGGCGCCTCTGTTAATCCCGGCCTCAGCGCCGCTGTTCACCGGCAAACGATCGATTGTCTACGTTGAGCTATCCGATGACGACGGTCCCCTGTATGAAGGTCGGGTTGTCGAACTCGGACCACGCGCGGGCGAGTTTTATGTCGTTCGAACAGGTTTGGAAGAGGGCGATGAAGTAGTCACCAACGGGGCCTTCAAAATCGACAGCGAGTTGCAGATTCGTGCAAAGCCAAGCATGATGTCCGCGGGTCCGGTCGCTGAAGCGGATGCCGCGACTGTGCGTCTTGCGGAAACCAATGAAGTGCGCGCCGCTCTCGGGCCGGTGTATGATGCCTACTTTGCAGTCCAGATGGCCCTGGCGAAAGATACTCTCGACGATGCAGTGGCGGGTGCGGGGCAACTGAAGGAAGCTATCGACGCCGTGGATATGCACCTGTTCTCGGCTGCCGGGCATATGCGGTGGATGGCACTATCCGCTGACCTTAAAACGACCGCGGCCACTATCGAACAGTCAAACGACATCGGAACGGCGCGCGACGGCTTTTACCATCTGTCCCTTGCGGCGATCAAACTGCAGGAGACGTTCGGACACGGCGCCGATTCGGATTATTATCTGACCTACTGCCCGATGGCCCGCGACAATGCCGGTGCCTACTGGTTACAAACTGAGCCTATGGTCTGGAACTCGTTCTACGGCGCGGCTATGCTTCGCTGCGGCGAGTCAAAAGCACCCCTGCCGCCGGGGATGGGACAGGCGAAGTAATACCATGGCACAACGGAACGATATACACTACTCCCGTCCCGGTCTTCTCGATCGCGTTATCCGGTACTGCCTGGAAAACAAACTGGTGGTGATTTTGGTGATGCTGGCCGTGATTGCCTGGGGTATCACGGTGGCCCCCTTCGACTGGAAGATTGCGGGTTTGCAGCGGTACCCGGTGCCGGTCGACGCTATCCCCGACATCGGCGAGAATCAGCAGATTGTTTTTACCGAGTGGATGGGCCGATCGCCCCAGGATGTTGAAGATCAAATCACGTACCCGTTGACGGTGTCTCTGCTGGGTATCCCGGGTGTCAAGACGGTGCGCAGCTACTCCTTCTTTGGTTACTCCAGCGTTTATGTGATTTTCAAGGACGATGTCGAGTTCTACTGGTCGCGATCCCGCGTTTTGGAGAAGCTCAACTCGCTCCCCGCGGGCACCGTGCCTGACGGCGTGCAGCCGACTCTCGGGCCCGACGCCACCGCTCTCGGCCAGGTGTACTGGTACACTCTTGAGGGCCGCGATCCCGATGGCAACCCGACGGGCGGCTGGGATCTTCACGAATTGCGTTCTATTCAGGATTGGACCGTGCGGTATGCCCTGCAGGCGGCCGACGGCGTTGCGGAAGTGGCCTCGGTAGGCGGGTTCGTCCGGGAATACCAGATCGACGTCAACCCGGACGCCATGCGGGCCGCAAACGTGACGCTCGGTGATGTGTTTAATGCCGTCCGCATGTCCAATGTCGATGTTGGCGCCAAAACGATAGAAATCAACAAGGCGGAGTATGTTATCCGCGGTGTGGGATTCATCAAAGGCGTTGCGGATATCGAAAACACGGTCGTCAAACAGAAGGACAATATCCCGCTCCGCGTCGCGGATGTCGCCACCGTGTCCCTGGGACCCGCCATGAGGCGGGGTGCTCTCGATAAGGGGGGGGCAGAGGTCGTGGGCGGCGTGGTTGTGGTGCGGTACGGGGAGAACCCGCTTGCCACCATCAGGAATGTCAAAGAGAAAATCGATGAAATAGCTCCCGGCCTGCCCAGCAAGACCCTCACGGACGGGCGACAATCGCAAGTCACGATTGTCCCGTTTTATGATCGTACCGGCCTGATCTACGAAACACTGGGGACGTTGAACACGGCCCTCGTGGATGAGATTCTTGTCACGATCATCGTTGTGATAGTCATGGTCATGCACCTGCGCAGTTCGTTGCTCATCTCCGGTCTCTTGCCCCTCACTGTCCTCATGACGTTCATTGCCATGAAACTGCTTGGTGTTGACGCCAATATTGTGGCGCTCTCAGGAATCGCGATTGCGATCGGTACCATCGTTGATATGGGCATCGTGATATGCGAGAACATCCTCAAACACCTCGATGCAGCCTCGCCGGATGAAAATAAACTCGAAGTAATCTACCGGGCCTCGACCGAGGTCGGCAGCGCCGTATTGACGGCGATAGCTACGACGGTGGTCTCCTTTCTGCCTGTGTTTACCATGGAAGCGGCCGAGGGAAAGCTGTTCAAACCGCTGGCCTATACCAAAACATCGGCTCTGATAGCTTCGGTCATCGTGGCGCTGACCATCATTCCGCCACTGGCGCACATTCTTTTCACCCGGGGGAAGCGTTCGGCTCGATCCCGTAAACTCCTGCCGATCGGTCTATTGCTCGGCGGCATTGGCTCGTTTGTGTTCTCGTTCTGGTTCACCGGTCTGGTGCTGATAGTCGGCGGTGCCTATCTGCACTTCAAAGGCCGACTGCCGGAGAAATTGACAACCCGAGTACCGGAATACTTCAACTATATGGTGGTAGTCGTCGTTGCCTGGCTTCTGGCGGGACACTGGGAACCCCTGGGTGTCGACGCGGGGGCCTTTCTCAATTTCGTTTTTGTGGTCGTGTTGCTTGGCTGCCTTCTCTTTGGGTTTCAGATGTTCATCAGGTTCTACGAACCGATCCTGCGATGGTGTCTGGTGCACAAGGTGCTGTTTCTGTCAATACCTGCGGTGCTGGTTGTGATTGGTGTGACAATCTGGCTAGGGTTCGGGACTTTGTTCGGCTGGATGCCCGAGTGGGTGCGTGCCACCCGTCCGATGGTGGCCCTGAATCATTCCTTCCCCGGGCTTGGCAAGGAGTTCATGCCGGATCTCGATGAGGGATCATTCCTCTGGATGCCAACCACCATGCCGCACGCCTCCATTGGTGAAGCGCTCGACGTGCTCCAGTTGCAGGACATGGCTTTCACTGCAATCCCGGAAGTGGAGTCGGTAGTAGGCAAACTCGGCCGTGCTGACTCACCGCTTGATCCGGCGCCGATCTCGATGTTCGAAACGGTGATCAACTATAAGCCGGAATACCAAATCAGCGAGGACGGTCATCGCCTTCGCTTTGCCTACGACCAGGACCGCGAGGAGTTTGCGCGCGATGAATTTGGGGACCTCATACCGGACCCCGATGGCAGGCCATTCCGCAACTGGCGGGAGCATATTCATTCCCCGGATGATATCTGGCAGGAGATAGTCAGGGCCGGGAAACTGACCGGTACGACATCCGCGCCAAAACTGCAACCAATCGCGGCGCGCATTGTCATGCTGCAGTCCGGGATGCGGGCCCCCATGGGTGTGAAAGTCCGGGGACCAAACCTGGAGACCATCGAACGCGTTGGCCTTGAAATAGAGAAGTATCTCAAGCAGGTGCCGTCGGTGGAGCCGTCGGCCGTGATCGCCGACCGGGTGGTCGGAAAACCGTATCTGGAAATCCATATCGACCGGGAGAGAATCGCCCGCTACGGATTGATTGTCAGACAGGTGCAGGATGTTATTGAAGTCGCTGTCGGCGGCAAACGGCTGACTACCACCGTGGAGGGCCGCGAGCGCTACCCGGTGCGGGTCAGGTACCAGCGCGAACTCCGTGACAATATCGAGGCTCTGGGGAAGATACTGGTTCCTACGCCGACCGGGTCGCAGATCCCGATCATCGAACTGGCCGAGATCCGGTTCTTGCGGGGACCGATGGTAATCAAATCCGAAAACACGTTTTTGACCGGGTACGTAATATTTGACAAAAAAACCGATCATGCTGAGGTGGATGTGGTCCGGGACGCTCAGCAATTGCTCCGGGACAAAATCGATACCGGCGAGTTTCAGATTCCGGCCGGGGTGAGTTACGAATTTGCCGGTTCGTATCAAAACCAGATCCGGTCCGAAAAAAAACTGATGGTTGTGCTGCCGCTGAGTCTGCTGATAATCTTCCTGCTGATCTACTTCCAGTTCAAGCAGGTCTCCACAACTCTGCTGGTGTTTTCGGGGATTTTTGTCGCCTGGTCCGGTGGTTTTCTTATGCTCTGGCTGTACGGTCAGGACTGGTTCATGAATTTCTCCATCTTTGGTGAAAGCATGCGTCAGCTATTCCAGGTGAAGGATCTCAATCTCTCGGTTGCCGTATGGGTCGGCTTCCTGGCTCTGTTTGGAATTGCGACCGATGACGGGGTCATCATTTCTACATATCTGAAGCAGGTGTTTGATCGCCGGCAACCGTCAACTGTTGACGAGATACGGGAGTCCACGGTTGAGGCCGGCAAAAGACGAATCAGACCTGCTCTCATGACTTCTGCCACTACTATCCTGGCCCTGATTCCGATACTCACGTCAACGGGGCGTGGCGCCGACATCATGGTACCTATGGCGATACCGTCGTTTGGCGGCATGACCGTCGTACTCGTGACCGTTTTCACGGTCCCGGTGCTGTACTGTGCGCTGGCGGAACGTCGCCTGAAGCGCTCGGGACGCATCTGACCCGATCCCGTCCCACGTTCCCTTTGAGCCGGCTGTCCAATATGTGGCCCAAAGATGTCGCAATTTGTCAACATCTGACAGCAAAGCCGGACATGGAGCCCGGAGGTGATGTTAAGCGGGCGTCGATGATTGGCGATAATAACTATGGGCCAACTTCCTATCCACGGGAAGCATTCAAGTTAAGGGGGGGCGGACCAACCCGCACCTGCAATCACAAACGTTGATGACCACTTTAAGTGGGGGGACCATCATGTTTAAAAATCTGAAAATCGGGAAAAAACTCGGTCTGGGTTTTGGTCTCGTGCTCGGGCTGATGGCAGCCATCAGCATCTACAACTACACACACTTGCTGGACATCGGAAAGCAAACGGCAGTGGCGCAGGACGCCTGCACGAGTCAGGCTTTTGCCATTGAGAAGGAAGTAGATCATCTAACCTGGATGGCTGCCCTGTCATCCCTGTTTCTCGATGACCAGGTAAAAAGTGTAACGGTACAGACCGATCCGCATAAGTGCGGCCTGGGAAAATGGCTGTATTCCGACCAAACCCGCCAACTCACATCTGATCCTGAGTTTGCGGCCATCTGGAACCGCATCGAGGGACCCCACATTCGACTGCACGAGACGGCGGTGGAAATCGGGGATACGTACGTGTGCTTCGACATGGAGCTGAAGTCAGTTCTGGCTCATCGCTGGATCGATCACCTGCAGTGGATGAAAGGGCTGGCCAATGCCAATCTCTCGAAGACGGTCTTTGATGGTCAGTTGAATCCTCGTGAGTGCGCCTTTGCAAAATGGTACTACGCGCACGATCCGGAAGCGCCCGAGTTTGAGAGCTTGCTCAAAGCTTGGGAAGCGCCGCACCAGCGGCTGCACGAATCCGCCGCGAAGATCGTGGCGGCCCAGAAGGCTGGCGACTGGGAACGTGCCACGGCGATTTATGACAGCGAGACCGTCCCGGCTCTCGACGACCTACAGGATAAGTACGATGCCACCAATGAATGGGTTGAGGCGCAGGCGGAACGTCAGGCCAAGGCCCTGGCCATTTACCAGACCGATACGCGCAAGGCGGTGGAAACCACGCAGGAGCAGCTTGCCGCCCTGACGCAGTATTACGCCAACCAATCGCAGGCGGCACGGACGGAAACGGTCAATCAGATCGACGCCACCATTCGGGTCATGCTCATCATTTTGCTTGTTGCCGCGGTGATTGGCATCACGGCGTCGCTGGTGATCGCCTGGAGTATCACTTCGCCCGTCAAAACGGCGGTCAGAGTAACGGAAGCGATGAATGAGGAGTTTATCCGCATGGAGGAAGTTGTCGAGGCCATCTCAAACAATGATCTCACGCGTATCCTTCCCCGGTCGGAGGCCCAAAAAATCGTTGTGCGGTGTAACGATGAGATCGGCGGCCTGTGCCGGACGGTGGAGAATACGCTGGCCTGCAAGGAGCGCATGGCCTCAGCTATTCGT
>JAHIVM010000294.1 GCA_018816665.1 Candidatus Zixiibacteriota bacterium | reverse complement strand
GTGGCCGGGCTCCGCCGCAGGCGGATCCGGCCCGGGAACGGCTGGAGCACAATCAATTTATGACATCCAGACCCTGTGTTGAATCCCGGTCAAAACAAGTTTGACCGGGCCACCCGAATTCGTCCCTATCCCGAGGCCACCCGGACTAATCCCATATCTCCCCGGCTCCACCCGAACTAGTCGTTTTTCCCCTCTCCCGCCTGTATCCGATTTTGTCCGGTTTTCATGAATACCTGGGGACAATCTCACGTATATTGGGTGAAGGAGGTATCGTATGTCTCACGTACCTATTGGCGCCATTGTCGGCGCATCGACCGCCATAACAGCCGCAGCCGCCGCTCGCCGTCAGGCCGAGGAGGAGGAAAACATGACCCGCTATGATGACAAGGACATAAACGGCTACGAGTTCAAAATCGTCCGCTCGAACATGGGGCGGTTTTCCAACCGCGAGGTGGTAGAGCGCCTCCGTCAGGAAGAGGCCCGGGCCGGATGGGAACTGCTGGAGAAATTCGACCAGCACCGCATTCGATTCAAGAGGAAAATTGAACATCGGTCCATGGATGCCCAACTGGATTTTGACCCCTATCGAACCAGCCTGGGCTCCGGCAAAGGCAGCGCGGTGGTTTTGATGGCCGTCCTCGGCGTTGGTCTGGTGCTGGCAGGTGTGTTGTTTTTTGCTTTGCGTTACAATTATTGAGGTTAAACAATGAGCGGCATACTGTTTTTGCGGACGCAGCAGCTCGAAGCACTGAAGACGTTTTACACGGCGACAATCGGCGCGGATGTCTGGCTGGATCAGGACGACTGCTGTATTTTCCGTCACGGCAATTTCCTGTTTGGCTTTTGCACTCGCGACGCGGTGGACACCCACGCTCTGCTGACTTTCGTGTACGACAATCCGGCCCGGGTCGATGCCATGTACGACATTATGAAAGACCGGGCCGCCGGGGCGCCGTCGCACAACGACAAGTACGCCATCTATCAGTTTTTCGCCACAGACCCCGAGGGGCGGATGCTTGAGTTTCAGCATTTCGACTCTCCCCCATCGGAGTTCCGGGCCGGCGATGATTTGTTGCGCACCCGCCGCAGCGTGCGCGAATTCGCCGACACACCGGTTTCTGATGAACTGCTTCGCAGGGTGATCGATCTGGCGCGCTACGCCCCGAGCGCGTACAACCATCAGCCGTGCTACTACATCCCTGTACGCGATCGATCAATCATTGAACAGATAGCAAAAACCCGCGATGACGCCTCTGCACCGATTGCTCACGCTAAAATGGCAGTAGCGATCGTAGTCGATACCTCGGTAACCGAGCATCATCTGCAGGACGGACATTTAGCCGCCTATCACTTTCAACTGGCCGCCTGGTTTTGCGGACTGGGCACATGCTGGATCGATGCCCTGAACTGCGATGACGTCAAGACGGCGCTGGGGATACCTCCGTCACACTATGTGACCACTGTCATGCCGCTGGGTTACCCGGCCAACTCCATCCCGGGGGAGCCATCGCGTCTGCCACTCGCCCACTACCTGCGTCGAGATTAGTCACACGGCACTGCCACTTTTCGGCAGTGGAGGTGGATATCTTCGTTGTGACGCTGCAAATAGCGCGAAATTCCTTGACCTGATCTAACGTCGCCAATAGATTCCATATAGCGACACTCAAACTCGCAATGTGCGGTATTCGAGATTGTATCTCAACGATCTGCGCACAGTTTGGGGTCGGGGCCTTTTTCAAAACAGAGAGTAACGGCAAAACCGACGGCTTGGGCCGGCCGGAAGGTTTGCAATGCTACGCGACAGGTGTATCCACACCTGGTTGCCGGCTATGTCTGCATGATGTCTGCAGAACAGGGCGAACGCCTGTCACGGATGGGAGGTGATACGGGCTAACCATGTCTGGAAGGGGGTTGACAATTTCCAGTATCTGGTAACACCCACCAATCATGGAGGATTGACTGATGAAGATTTATATATTACCACGCATGACCGTGCTAATGCTGGCGGCAGCGATGGTGCTGACCACGGGCGTGCTTTCGGCCGCCCCTTTGGTGACTGAGACGAGCACACTGGAGTTTGGGCTGTCCGATGAAACGATCTTGCTTGGCAATGCGGTGCCATCGGACTCATCCTACTGGGTTGCCGAAGTAGAGTTCCAAATGGCATTCGATACGACCCTGGCTTTCGACATCGGTGTGGTAGAGTTCCAGATTGAGTATGATACCACCATGCTTCACTTCATTGACATCGCTTTAAGCGATACTGGCTGGACTTCAGACGTTTCTCTAACCGTCGCCAACGACACCACGGGAACTCTCTCGGTTACGCTGGAGCAGCTCAGTCTGTCTACGCCGCTGTCAACCCCTACTACGCTGGCGTCGATCCGTTTCTCCGCGCTGTGTCAGCCGGAACTGAACGTCAATGACATAGTATTCACCGGCGGCGCGTCGGAGAATCGCGTGTTCGCCGGAGATAGACTCTATACGCCGTCAACGGGCGGCTTCGAAGATGGCAGTGTCACGATTGGCGCGTACGTTGTGCAGTACTGGTTCGGACATGATACGCTGGTCGGCGGCATGAGCAGCATGGACTATTTTAATGTGCCAATCTACGCTAATACGAATGTGAACACAAGAACCGCCGCCATAGTGATGGCATACGACACCTCGAAAGTCGTTCTTGTTGGCGTGGACACTTCCGGCTGCAACTGGGACGCGTTAAGCGTCTCGCCCGTAGATGTCGGCGCATGGGAGCTGAAGTTTACGAGCTTCAGCGCGACACATGATCCGGATACGTCCGAAATCATCGGCACCGCCATACTCCACCAGAAGTGTGGACTTGGGCACGGTACGACGGTCATTGAGCTTTATGACAGCACCTATTGGGAGGGCAAGAACACCTGTGAGTATGTTTTTCCCAGGGATCCGGATTCGCTTGCATCGGGATCGGTGACGAATATTGAGGCCGCAACCCTGAGCACGTCTTTTGGCGGCCAGAAGGTTTCAGCTACCGATCTTGTCGACCAGCCGGTGTCATGTTCTCTCTTTGTTAGCAATACGTTTGCAACCGGTCGCTCAAGTATTTACGACGACAATGGCATTGTGATCAACATCAACTCCACACCGTACCTGGATTACCAGGGTGATTCAGGTGGTATCGCGTTTGAGGCCGAAGGCGGTGGTGTATATTGGGAGAAACTCTGCCTGTTTCAACCCGACACGACTTCAGGAGTATGGCTGTCTTCTTCGACGCCCGTTCATCGTCACACCATTGACTTCGATTTTGAATCCAACGGTCTCACGCCTACGTGGGAGGATCGCTGGATATACCCGTTTTTTGCAGACAGTTTCTCACACTCCAATGCGAGGACAATGCTTCCCGATCTGAACGACTGCGTGACGGCCGACAGTGCCAGTGGACTTCTTGACCTCAGCGAATTTGACTCGCTGGAAGTCTACGTTGCCGAATACTACACGACTGACCTCTTGTATGGCAATGCGTGTCCCAAACAGTATGTGTACCTGAGGGACAACTTCGAGGCCGATTCCGTCGCACTGCGCATCAACGTAAGTCCGAATTACAACATCGACGTCACCTATCTGCGATCGGGAATAGTGGACTCCGTAGTGAATGACTGGACTATCCTCATCTGGAGCACCAGCTCTTTTGCGCCCATAAGCTCGATGGGTGGAGTCTACCTGTGTCAGGTCCAGTACACAGCCGATTCCTATTGCGGCCAGTCCTATTGCAATGTGGGTCTCAACTTCTCGGACGGATATGCCAGACGGACGGGAGAAGACTTCTCAGAGTTCTGTGATCTGGATCCGGGTACAACCAGGCTGCAGTACTACTCGCTTTGCCCGAGGTGGGAATTCAAGGACGGCAGCGACACACCTGAGCCGGAGGCCGGCTTGCCGCTGACCTTTGCCCTGCACCAGAACTATCCGAACCCGTTTAACCCCGCAACCACGATCAGCCTGGATCTGCCGTCGGCCGTATTCTGGAAGATTACTGTCTACAATATCGCGGGGCAGGCTATCAAGGAGTTTGAAGGAACCGATGGTCCCGGAACAGTTTCGGTGACGTGGGATGCCTCCAATTACGCATCCGGAGTGTATCTCTACCGGGCTGTGGCCGGCGAATCGACGGCGTCGAAAAAGATGCTGTTAATCAAGTAGTCACAATCACGCCTTTTGTGCCCTCCCATCTGCGTGTCGCTGCAGACACGACACGCAGCGTAGCGCCGGCGCCCCCAATCGTCGGCGCTACACCTCTTTCTGCGACCACCGCCAGACCACTGTATTGTTGAAATCCGTCGCGCAGGTGACACCTTGTGTCCGGCGTCCCACCTTTGCGCTTGACCAATAATGGGCCAACTGATATATTTTGAGAGAACAGAACGTCGGGTCGGCGGCGACACCTGCCGGGCATCTCGACGGCGTTTCCCCGACCCCAATGCCACGCAGCGCGAATCGTCCGTCTGTTCTAAATATTCGGGAGGTATTCATGGCCAGGCTCCGTATCCTCTGCTACAAAATCGTCGTGTTCTCGATTGTCCTGCTGCTGGCTGCGGCCACCGGTGCGAACGGTGACACCTGCTGTATCGGCTCCCGGGGCAATGTGCAACTGGAACCGGACTGCAGCACCGCCGATCAGTCGGTCGATATTGCCGATCTGACCGATCTTATCGATCACCTGTTCATCAATTTCACCCCCCTGTGCTGTCACAAGGAGGCCGATGTTGCTCCTCTGGAGGTGCCGGATGGTTCTATTGATGTGGCCGATATCACCGGTCTGATTGACTATCTGTTTATCAATTACCCGGATCTCCCCTCGTGCGAGACTCCGCCGCCTGTGGGTACTCTGGTAGATCGCTCCGAGTGCAAATACCAGAAGGCAGTCGACCGTGAGAGCCCTGATCTAAACGGATTCACCTGTCTGGCGGTGGCGTGGGACGGTGTGTCGACACTGTCGGTCACACATGTGAACGCCAATCTCAATTGCTGTCCGATTCTGGAACCCGTCATCACGGTGAATGATACCCTGATACTGATTGACGAGGTCGAGCTGGAAGGTCTGTGCGACTGCATGTGTCTCTTTGATCTCGACTATGAGATAACCGGGTTACCCTCGGCAGTTTACCGGCTGTTGCTCAGGGAACATTATTTGCCGGAGGGACTCCCGGTACTGGACATGATGCTTGACCTGGCGGCGCCTATGGTCGACACGCTCTGTCTGCCCAGGGCGCATTATCCGTACCAGTAGTCACGGCCGACAGGAATGATCGGATTTGTATGGGGCCGGATCGTTGGAGAATGCTGGAGCCGTGTGTTTCTGTAGGTGAGTAAGCCTGATTCGCCTGAAGATAGTCCCTAGCAGAGGAGGCATGCGATGGCAACATTTATTATGGCCATGACGATCAACCCCAACGCCAAAAAAGCCCACGATGACCTGTCCACCCGAATCAATGAAGCGCTCGAAGCATTCCAGAAGAACGACTCGAAACTGACCAGTCTGTATGCAACGATGGGCCGTTATGACTGTCTTGCGGTGTTTGAGGCAGTCGATCAAACAAAGGCATTTCGCATTGCCTCTGAAATCACAAGAAGCGGCATCCTGGAGACTGAAACCTGGCCGGTCATTTCATTCGACGAATTCACGGAGTTGCTCAGTTAGGAGCGTTTCAGATCAGGCCCACCCAGGACACGATCAGCCGGGTCGCTTCAACCACGTTGTAACACCAGAGATCCGTGAAGTCAGGCGGAAGTTGTTGATCGAGTGGCACTCGCTCCCCGGCCGCCAGCGCCTCGGCCCCGTCGAAATCGACATACGCCATACGGGCGGTCAGTTCCTCAGGCGGCCGGGAGAAGTCTTTCCCCGGCAGCAAGGCAACTCCCGTATCGGCGAGAAGTCTTTCACACAGTTCGGCGCTGTTGGTGATCCCACGTTCCGCGAGTTTTTCACGAAACGGCGAGAAGTCCAGAAACAGGTAAAATGCCCCCACCGGGTCATGCACTCGAAGGCCGCCATCGTTGAGCATCCGCGCGCATCGTCCGCCAAGCTCCTTCAAAATACGCCGGGCCTGCCAGAGGTAGCGCTCGATCTGTATACCGCCCTGAAAGGCTCGAATGGCGGCAAACTGGATGGGGGCCGAAACCGACGTATACGTTTCGCTGGCTACCGCGGCCATGGAGTCAAGCAGCCAGTCCAGATCCGGCGGAAAGGTGAACGTCCCCAGCCGCCATCCGCCGGCGCCGCACCACTTCGACAAACCGCTGCTGATAATCGTTCCCTCGGGATAGTAGCGTGCAACTGATATATGTCCGCCGTCATGATGCAACTGGCCGTAAATCTCATCAGACAGAAGAACGATGTTGTACCGTCGCGCCACCTCGGCGATGGCCTGCAACTCATCGGCCCTGTACGAACACCCCTCCGGGTTGCCGGGGTAATTCAGAATCAGAATCCGCGGCCGCATGTCATCGTTTTCGTCTTCGAGATGTTTGTTCAGGTGAGCGGCGGTCACGCGCCACTTGTCACGGAAGCGGGTGGGGAGCAGCTTCACCTTGCGTCCCAGGATAGCAGCCTGCGGAACATATGAGACCCAACAGGGCGTGGGAACGATCAACTCACCGTAATATACCAGTTGCAGCAGGAACATGAGTTCCTTGGAACCC
>JAHIVM010000293.1 GCA_018816665.1 Candidatus Zixiibacteriota bacterium | reverse complement strand
ACTTTGCCGCCCTGGTGGGCTGTGACGAGGTGGAGCATGTCAAGCCGGCCCCCGATGCTTTCCACCTTGCGCTTCGGCGCATGGGGGCGGAGGCCGCCGATGCGCTCGTGGTCGGGGATACCATTAATGACATCTATGCGGCCCATGCCGTGCCCATGATAGCTGTCGCCGTGGAACCGCTCTATGACGGACGCGATGAGCTATTGTCGTCGCGGCCCGACTACATGATAGCCGATGTCGCCGCGCTGCCGTCGTTTCTCGAAAGCGGGGCATACCGTGGCTGACACGGACATTTACGAACATGCCTTTGATTCCGAGTTCGGTGTCATACGCACAGCCGCCACCGAAACCGCGCTGGTTCTGATCTGGTTACCGTCCGGCGATGAGCCGGGGTTTCGCAGGGAAGTGCGTCATCGACTGGGGCGGGTCAGGCTCGTTTCGGGAGGACCGATCAACCTCACCGCCGAAAAGCAGATTCGGGAGTACCTCCGCGGTGCACGAAAGGCTTTCGACTTACCGCTGGATATTAGGGCAACGGAGTTCCACCGGGCCGTTCTTGCCGAGGTGGCGCGCATCCCGTACGGAACCACCCGCACGTACGCCCGAATCGCTGAGGCTATCGGCAATCCCGGTGCCAGTCGGGCGGTGGGAACCGCCAATGCCCGCAATCCGCTGCCGCTGGTGATACCGTGTCACCGGGTGGTGGCCGCCACCGGTCCCGGCAACTACGGCGGGGGAAGAGCCATGAAGGTGCGACTGCTACAGCTCGAGGGCGCCCTGAACCTTCTGGTATAAAGCCTATGAAACACGAACAGACATATCGATAAGACGGAGGATCACCATGGACCCGCGCGTACGCAAACTGGCCAAAGTCCTGGTTCACTATTCCCTGAAGCTCAAGAAAGGGAAACTGGTCAAAATCAGGGGAGAAATAGCTTCGTTGCCGCTGATTACCGCCTGCTACGAAGAGGCCCTGGATCTGGGCGCTTTTCCGTACACGGACATTACTATCCCCGGAAATGAGGAATACTACTTCAAGCATGCGACTCCGGCGCAAATGAAGTATATCTCGCCGCTGGTGAGGAACGAGGTCAACAAGATGGACGCCCTCATAGCCATCTGGGGTTCTCAGAACACAAAACACCTGTCCGGGGTCGACCCCAAAAAACAAGCCCTCAACGCTCAGGCCAAGCGACCGCTCATGAGCAAGTTGTTCAAGCGGATGGGCGACGGTTCCCTGACATGGGTCGGCACGCAATTTCCCACTCATGCCGATGCCCAGCAGGCTGAGATGTCGTTGTCGGAGTACGAGGATTTCGTCTACCGGGCCGGTCACATTCATGCCGCCGATCCGGTAAAACACTGGAAGAAGGTCGAGAAGGAACAGACACGGCTGGCGAAAATTCTCAATCGCGTTGATCATCTGCACATCCGTTCGGCCACGACCGATCTCAAGATGCGTGTCAAAGGGCGGAAGTGGATCAGCTGTCACGGAACGGAGAATTTCCCCGACGGCGAGCTGTTTACCAGTCCGCTCGAAGATACGGTTGAGGGATGCATTCAGTTCACGTATCCGGCCAACTACATTGGACGGCAGGTTGAGGATGTGCGCCTCGAACTCAAGGCCGGAAAAGTAATAAAAGAAAGCGCCTCGAAGAACCTGGACTACCTCAAGGCGATGCTCAATATCGATCCGGGTGCCCGTCGCGTAGGCGAGATTGCGGTCGGTACTAACTATGAAATCACCCGCTCAACCGGCAACACGCTGTTCGATGAAAAAATCGGAGGCAGTTGTCACATGGCGGTGGGGGCGTCCATTCCCGAGGCCGGTGGCATCAACAAGTCCGGTATTCACTGGGACATGGTGTGCGATCTCAAGAAGGGTGGGGAGATTCTTGCCGACGGCAAGGTCATATACAAAAACGGCAAATTCACTATCTAGTCCGTCAGTCGACAAAGCAAAACGACCGAACCGGGAATCCCCGATTCGGTCGTTTTATTCTGCATCAGTTTGTCGCTACGGGGTGGGCGGTGCCTCACCGTTGATAAACAGGTACTCTATTAATCGATTCAGATCGCCGATGTCGATGCTGAGATCAGCATTGGCGTCCGCCGACTGCAAAGTCACTGCCGGGGGACCCTGGATGAACAAGTACTCGATAAGGTAGGTCAAATCACCGATGTCAATCCAGCCGTCGTTCGAGTAATCAACATCGCCGCGCAGAATCTGTTTCGTGGCGATTTCACCGCCGTAGGAAATCGGTTCGTAGCTCCAGTCCGGTGAGACCAGCAGAGCCATGCTGGAACTGGCGGCGGTAGTATCCACGGGAGTTGCGACGCCACCCAACACCGTTGGGTCGGTTCCGAAGTGCATTCTCATGATCTCGCCGTCGCCCGGAACCAGCGGTGGCGAACCGCCGCCCATATCGGCCGACATCTCAATCGTATACCGGTGATTGAAGGGGTCGAAAGCGATGATGCGAATATTCTCGAAGTATGCCGTACGGGATCCCAGGCTGACGCTGTCAAACACGAGGCCGAGGGAGGTGGGGTCAAATTGGAACGGCACGACAATCTGTTCAAGGTATTGCGTGTTAAACAAGTTTACCGACAACGCTATGTCCTGCCCGGCAAAAACGGAGTCCCTGGCTATACGCAGGGTATCGCCTTTTACACGAACCAGGTTGGGCTGGGTGTAAGAGAATTCGCCGAGGTCAGTCTGAACGGTCAGCGTGACATCGTAGGAACCGGGCAGCTCGTACACATGAGTGGGGGCCTGAATTGTTGCGCTGTCGCCGTCCCCGAAATACCACAGCCACTCAGTAGCCGTCAACTCCGAATTCTCGGCGAACTCAACGGTCAGGGGCGCATCGCCCTGGTTGTTGGCGGCCGCAAAGGACGCGCCCCAGGACAGGGTGGCTTCCATGTCCAGGATGCCCCAGCCGTATGTGTTGTCAGGCGTGGCAGCCTGGCTGGCCGTATTTTTCATTGTCTCGCGAATCATTGACGGCGTGTAGTCCGGTCGTGCCTCGATCAGGAGGCATACCGCGCCGGCAACCAGCGGAGTGGACAAAGAGGTTCCTGAGGCGTACGTGTAACCGACATCCGACGTGGGCGAGGCGCAGCGGGTGCTGACACCGCGAGCACAAACCTCGGGTTTGATCCGGCCGTCGGCCGTCGGACCGCGTGAGGACGACGACGCGATAACCCCGGTCGAACTCACCGAGCCGACCGACAGGATATCAAAGGCATCGGCCGGAGCGGTCAGCGAACCTGACGATGGTCCTGAATTGCCCATCGAATTGCACATGACAATACCGAGACCGTCGCAGGTCGAGGCCGCGATCGAAATAGTGGCGGTCTGGCCGTCCATATCCTCAAACGAATATGAGAAGCCGTTGTCGAAATCCGAGTAGCCCAGCGACGTGGTAATCACATCGGTGCCGACCGAGTCAGAAAACTCCAGCGCGGCCACCCAGTTGTCTTCCTCGACCTGGGTCTCGGAACTGACGTTTTCAGTCTTGCAGAGAATGATATTGGCCTTATAAGCAGGGCCGTAAATGTTGCCGTCGTCTTCACCGGCGGACACCGACCAGATATATGTCCCGTGGTTCCACTGGCTGGAGGCATCCCCGCTTTCGTTGGCGGTGTTGCCGTCATTCTGGACAAAATCCCACTCCGCCAGGACTCGGCCGGATGCGACATGATTTGCGAATGCCTGATGGGTTTTGCGATACCCGGTGTCCATGATAGCCAGGGTCACGCCCTCGCCGGAATAACCCTGCGTGTGCAGAGCCGTCACACCGATTTGTTGAAGCTGGCTTTGTGACAGACCGTAGTCGAAGGCGTCATTTGTGCCCGATGGATTTCGGATCACCCCGCGATCACCCTCATCAATCACTTCCGGCTTCCGGTACTGCACCAGCGGTTTCACCTGAGCAACAAACGGCAGGTCCGCCAGGGACTCTAGTTGTGCCGCCGGAATATCAAATGACGCTGCATTCAACCAGCGTGAGGAACGGCGGTGCGAACCGCCCATCGCCACGATCTGATCTACATAGGATGTGGCGACAGGGAGATCGGCGAACACAACATGGTCTTTGCCCACTTTGGCCCGTCGACGCAGCGCGCGCTCGGTGAGAGTCACCGAGGCTGCAGCCCGCTCAAAACCGCTCTTATCGAAAACACCTTTGTCAGTGAAAAACACCCAGATTTTGACCACCTCTCCGTCACGGTCCTGCAGGAAGCTCTGAGCCCGTTCCGAGATGACTTCGGTGGCTTTTGGCCGCAGGATGGGTCCGGCGTCCAGATCTGCCGCCATCGGCGACGGAGATGCTGTCAGCAAGACAAGCGCTAGTAGGCAACTACAGGCAAGCAGCCTGAAAATCGTCTGATGCGTCATGAACAGTCCTTTCAACAATTGCTGCTGTATTCGTGAGGCACTGAGAGGTTTGTACGTTATTCAATGTACGCCAATACCCCGGGTTGTCAATGCGAAATCGCCCATATCCAATACCTGTGGGATTGCTCCCACACTAAGGACAACAACCGAACCTCCGAGCAAGTTCATGAACAGTCCCGATATTACGGTTGCGGCCGTCTAAGTCGTTATCGGACAATCAGGGCGATCCGTCCAGCGAAAGATATGACGGGGCGGCACGTGTTCTGCTTTTGCCGGGGCAGGCAATACTCCGGGAATGCCGACAGAAGGTATCCGCCACCGGCGGGGACTTTGCCGACGGGCCCGGTAACCACGTAACCGGATTTGGGTGATTGCGATGAAGAAGACATTGCGAACGAAGCGCGGATTTACGCTGATTGAACTGATGATCACCGTTGTTGTGGTCGGAATCGTGGCGGCTATGGCCGTACCGAGGTTTTCCAAAGCCTGGGAGAGACAGCAATTCCGCTCGGAGAATCGGAATCTGATTTCCAAACTGCGGCTGGCCCGGTCTCATGCTATCTCAAATAAGCAGCCATTTGGCGTATATGTCGATCAGGACGCCCGGACGATTACGGTTTTCCAGGATATCGTCAGCCCGTCAAACATGACCTTTGACGATGGGGATTCGACCTATGTGGTCGACACGCTGCCGCATGAATGTAACTTCATTTATACGGACTGTGATAACGGAGTGCTGGTGTTTAATCCCAACGGGTCGGCGTCATTTACCGGTGGGGGGAATTACGTCCTCATGTCGGCAACCGATGTATCGCTGTCCTATTCGATGCTGAACGTTCTGGCGTCAACCGGCCGAGTTCAGTCGGAAACAAACTTCTACTAAAATATGCCCGCAATCAGGCGAGAGCAATGCTGAGACCCCTCCACCCGGAGGGGTTTTTCGTTGTCTGACAACGCCTTACAAGAAATCGCTAAATGCCGTAAAGGAGCGGTCGATTCAAACCGATATGTAGTGATGTTGGGATGGGTGAGTTCCCGGACCTCTGGAGCCGCGAAAGCAGGTCAAAAATCTGGTGATCGATGGCCGGATACTGACGGAGCTGCTCAAATTCCGGCCACTTATGCCGACACATAAGTATGAACGAGAAGGCTGTAGGTTTGAGAAAACAGGTACACACACATAAAGAGTGACCAATGTTCTTATCACGTCGAAACAAAAGCACAGTCGGCCTGGATCTGGGTTCCAGCTCTATCAAGCTGGTGAAACTGGATCACAACAAGAGCGGCTACTCCGTGTCTGCAATTGGTATTCGTGAATTGCCCCCGGAGGCGATCGTGGCCGATGAAATCCGTGATCGGGAAGCCGTCATTTTCAACGTCCAGTCGCTTGTCGAACAAACAGACCCCAAAATCCGAGACGTCGTCGTGTCCATCTCAGGTCACGGCGTGATCACGGACAAGTTCACGATCGACAGAAAGACCGGCCCGGAAGCCGAACAGGCCATCCTGTTTGAGACCGAGCAGCGAGCGCCCTTCGATGTCGACGACGTCAGTCTCGACTATCACATCATTAAGGAAGATGAGGATGTGAACAAGATGGACGTGTTGCTGGTCGCAGCGCGCAAAGAGTATCTCCGATCCTACCTCGAACTCATCGAGGACTGCGGGCTGCGTCCGGCAGTCGTCGATGACGATGCTTTCGCCGTGTACAATGCGTACGAGGGAAACTACGAGATTGATCCCACGCGCGTGACGGCTCTGGTGAACATCGGCTTTGACGTTACCAACGTCACGTATCTGCACGAAGGCCTGTTTATGGCGACGCGCGACGTGTCGGCGGGTACCCGCGGGATATTCGACGCGGTGCAGAAGGAATTCCGGCTCAACCCCGAATTGGCCTCCAAAGCGATGAAGGGCGAGATGGTCGATTCGATCGATCAGGACATGTTCAAGGCCACGATTACGTCAGCATCCGATGAACTCATCTCCGGTGTTGAGCTGGCCTTCTCCTACTTCCGTTCCCAGACGAAAGTCGAACAGATTGACTGGATTGTACTTTCCGGTGGTGGTGCCCTGGTGCCGTATCTGCCGGAATTTCTGCAGTCCAAGATAAACATACCGCTTGAGTTGGCAAACCCGCTGCGAAATATCGATTACGATCCGGAGCTGTTCCAGTATCTGCAGCCGGAGAAAATCGCACCGCTGTTGACGGTTCCCGTCGGCCTGGCGATGAGAAAGACGAAGTGAGGCACGGCACCATGATAGAGATAAATCTATTACCGAAAGACTATCGGAAGGGCGGTCCGGGCTTCTCGCTCGGCAAAGTCGGGGTATACGCCCTGGCGGCCGCCGGTGGTATTGCTGTGATTCTTACGGCAATCACGTTCTGGCAGATGCATCAGCTCAAAGAGCTGGATGCCGCTATCGAGAAAAACAATCTGCGGGCCGCCATGCTGCGCGAGGACATTCGTGTGGTCGATGCCCTCATTGATGTGCGCAACAAGATTCAGGTGCGGATGAATGCCGTCGAGAAACTGGACAGCCATCGCTCGGCATGGGTACGGATTCTCGAGGATCTGGCCCAGAACGTGCCGGAATTCGTCTGGCTGGCGGAATTCGATGAACTGCCTGTGGTGGTGCCGAAGCCGGCCGATGGTGAAGAAAAGAAGGCGCCCGTCGAGACAGAGCAGCAGGTACCTACCGTTCGGCCAATCCGGGTCGAGGGGCATACCTTCACGCTCAACGCGCTGGCCGCCTTTATGATTAAAATGATGCGTTCCGACTACTTTGATGAGGTGGAGCTGATTAATAGTAAGGACACTGTATTCGCCGAGGAGCGCGTGTACGAGTTCGAACTTACTGCCAACGTACACTATCTGTCGGACGAAGAATTGCGCAATCTTGTTGCTCAGGCCGAGGAGCCGGCCGACGCAACTCGCCACAAGAGCCTAAACTGAGGTGGATGGCATATGGACTTGAGAGATACAAAAACTCAGAGAATCGTGATTGCCGCCCTGGCCTTCTTCATCGTGGCATATTTCTGGTATAGCCGGGTCTACACCCCCTATGACAACGAAATATCCCGGAAGAGCCAGGAGTTTGAGACAATCACCACGAACCTGCGTAACGTCGAAATGAAGGCCAAATCGCTCGATGCCCTCAGGCTGGAGTACGCCGACCTCATCAGTCGTTACCACGAGATCGAGGCCCTGCTGCCGGAGGTCAAACAGGTTCCATCCATCCTGGTGCAGTTGCACACGGCCTCATCGCTTACCGGTACCCGCATTACCAAGGTGGAACCGCAGCCGATCGGGTCGCACGGCTTCTACAACACGGCTTCATTCAAAATTGAAATGGAAGGGACGTATCACGATTACGGCAAGTTTGTCAGCTATGTCGCGAACTTCCCTTTCATAGCCAATATCTCCAATGTCGAACTCGATGCCGACAAAGTGGCTGTCGAGAAAGACAAGTCTCGTTTACAGGGATCGAAGAACGAGCAACTGGTGGAGCATAAAAAAGAAACGATCACGGCCCGATTCCTCCTGTCTACATACTATGTAAAGGAAGAGGAGCGGCTCAAGGAATTGGTACTCTAGGAGACCGACGATGAAGAAATATGCTGTCTTAGTTGCCGTTGGGCTGCTGCTCATGGTGTTCGGCGCGGAGGCGTCGGAAGTCACCAATGTGGAGCTATCCTACCGACAGGGTACCACGGTCGCGCGTATAGATGTTGACGGACAGGTGCGTTTCACGCACGCGACCGAGATTCCGAAAAACGGCAAACCGCACCGCGTTATTGTCGACGTGTTGTCGGCGACCCACGAACTCGGCGCCAAGACGTTTCAGGACGTCCCCAGCTGCGTTGTCAGCGCCGTGCGATCCAGCCAGTTTTCGGTGACGCCCGAGAAAATCGTCCGAATCGTCTTTGACATGAGTGCGTCACCGGTCTACCAGGTGACATCCGACGACCACTCGATCACCCTGTCCTTCGCCGACAAAGGTGCCGCCCAGTTTTCGACCTGGTCGACCGCCGCCGTGGTTGCTGGGAAGACAAGACAGGCAGATCCGATCGTAGCATCGGCACCCGCGAAGGCCGCTCCGCCGGCCACCGCCCGGACGGCGGTACAGAAAAACAAGGCGATCGAGTCGGACCGTCAGGCCAGCCTTGCCGCCAACAGCGGCGAAGCGCCCGCCCCGGCGGCCAAACCGGTTGCGAAACAACCGGCAAGTACCGTCACTGCCGCGGCTCCTGCTGCGCCGACAGTACCGGCTCCGCAGTTGATTGGCCTGTCGGGCAAACCTGCGGACGAGCCGGTAAGTGACAAAAAGCGGGACCGGGACGAAAAGCCGGCCGCGAAACCATCGGCGCCCAAAACGACTGCTCCGGCCGTGGCCAAGCCGGCGCTGGATGAAGATACCCGGAAGGCCAAGGCCGATGACTCGGCACCGGCCAAGCCGGCAGCCAGGCCGGCCGTGAAACAGCCGCCTGTGCCGTCACCGGTACCGTCTTCCAAGACCAAAACGGAGCTGGCTGAAACACCGAAAGCTCCTGCGAAGCCGGCTGCTCCGAAGGCTCAGCCGCCTGCGGCCAAGTCACAGCAGGCGCTGGCCGCCAAGGTGAATAAGACCGATCAGAAACAGGCTCCGGCTGCCGCTCCGAAAAAGACCGAGGTTGCGCAGGCGCCGGCCGCTCCGGCTCCGCGACAGACGTCGCGTTTCCGCCGCGACCCCGGCGTATCGGCAAAAGTCAAAGGTACCATGGTCGCCGAGTTTCCGAAGCGACTGGTCATAAAATACAAGACCAGGGGACAGCGTGACCCGTTTGCCACCCTGATCGATGAGACCCGGACTCACGAAGGACCGATCGAACAGCGAATCCCCAATGTTGAGGGACTCAAGCTGGTTGGTGTTATTGAATCCGGTGACGGAGCCAACCGGGCATTGTTTGAGGACAAGGAAGGCTTCAGCTATATTCTGAAATCCGGCGACAAAGTCCGGAAGGGATACGTGCTGAGAGTGGAAGTCGACCGCGTATACTTCCAGGTCTTTGAATACGGCTGGTCGCGCACCGTGGCCCTGAAGATGGAATAAAACCTACGAAAGGCTGGTAGAGATATGTCGTTGAAAATCCGTAAACCACAGGTTCGATGGGCGGGGGTGGCCCTGGCCCTTCTGATGCTCCTGGCGCCTGTTGCGTCCCAGGAACAGGAAGTGAAGGATCCATCGACGCCGATCAAGAACGTTCAGTTCCAAGCAGCGGAAATTCGTTCGGTGCTCACCTTTCTGGCCGATTACGGTCAGGTCAACGTGATCGTTGCGCCCAACGTCGAAGGTGCCGTGACCATTCGTCTCACCGACGTGCACTGGCGGACGGCGATGAACATCATTGGTCGGACCTATGATCTGGCTGTGGTGGACGATGACGGCGGGTACGTTCGCGTGCTGCGGTCCGAGGACTACCGCAAGGAAATCTCGGAACAGAACAAGCACGATGCCGAACAGAGAAAACTGGTCGATTTGCAGACCAAAATCATCAAGGTGTCGAACTCAACGGCTGACGACATGGTCGAGACCGTTAAGGGCCTGATGACGGATCGTGGCGAGGTATCGTCGGATACGCGCTCCAATTCGCTCATCATCAAGGAAGTCCCCGATCATATGGTAACCGTGCTTGACTACATTGCGGAACTCGACAAGCCGGCCCGCCAGATCAAGATTTCCGCCCAGTTGCTGGAAATCAACTCGCAGAGTCTCGAAGAGCTGGGCATCAACTGGTCGGCCGAGGGAACCTATGTTACGGAGACCGGACGGCGCTATTCTCAGGAGGCCAACGTTCTGGCCGACCGCAGTACCGATTCGGACGTGGCCGGTCGCTATACGGTTTCGGCACTGAACAACGACTGGAGTGCCTCAGCCGTGGTGGAAGCCCTGGTCAGCAGTGGCAAGGGCAAGATCATTGCTCACCCGGAAATCACGACCGTTGAGAACAGCGAAGCCCGCATCCAGATGGGCCAGAAGATTCCGGTCAAGCAGTTCGACGAGTCCGGTAACGTGGTTATCAAGTTCGAAGAAGTGGGTACCATTCTCGTGGTCACGCCGCATATTTCGGGTGACGGCCAGGTGTTGATGCATCTGCGCCCGGAACGCTCGACCTATCAGTATGATCCCAACGGCGTCATTATCAACACGAATAATGCCGAGACCCACGTGATCGTGAACAACGGGCAGACGGCGGTCATCGGCGGTCTGACCACTCAGGACGAAGTTGACTCTGAAATCGGCGTCCCTCTCCTGAAAGATATCCCGATTCTGGGCCGGATATTCAAGTTCACCCAGACGCGGGTTGACAACCGCGACCTGGTGATTTTTGTCACTCCGACGATCGTTGACGAAAACCTCGCGATGAAGCCCTGATCGTAATCCAACCTTTCGAAGTTTGCACAGAAGCCCCCATTGCCGCGCGATGGGGGCTTCTTTTGCCTAAAAAACCCGCTCGATCTGCCGATTAATAAAGAGAGGACTTGGGTAAGGAAATCACGAGGTTTTAACCACCTCTTACACATGCAGGAGAAATGATGTATAGGTCAAAGGTTCATTGGATTCCGTCGCTTGTTCTGATCGTAGCGGCGGTGGCGCTGTGTCTGACCGGATGCAGCAAAAAGAGCACCCTTGATGATGATGCGACTCCGACAAACAGCACGCTTTCGGTGCAGGCAAGTCCGACATCGATTGCGACCAGTGAAACGTCGATCATCGAAGCCACGGTCTCAAACGCCGGCGTCGGGGTTGCCAATCAGGTTGTGTATTTCTCAGTGATTCCCTCAACGGCCGGCAGTTTCACGCCGCAGCTTGATACCACCGGAACCGACGGTGTTGCGGCCGCAGTATTTACGGCGTCCAACGAAGGCACCGCCACGGCATGGGTGTCCGTCCAGGGAACCAACCTCTCAACGTCGATAAACCTGTCCGTGTCCGGGGACGACGACACTACCTCGACCGGTAACGGCAGCATTAACGCGACCGTGTCTCACGATCTCCTGCTCGCCAGCGGCCAGGATACCTCGCAGGTGTCGATAGTCGTACGCGACGATCTCGGTCAGGCGGCTCCGGAATCAACGCTGGTCAAGTTCACCGCCGGTGAGAAGTTCGTTGATGTCGACGGCAACGGGTACTGGTCCGAAAATATCGACTCCTTGGTATTTGACGCCAACGGCAATGGAAACTGGGACCCCTTCGGTATTATCCCGTCGTCCGCGATGACCGTCGGTGCCACCGGCACTGCGGTAGTCGATTACGTTTCCGGCGTGGAAGCTTACACGGTCTATATCAAAGTCACGGTCGACGCCCCCGGTATCAGCGGCAGCGTTGATCTGGCCGTGCAGCTGACACCCAATGCCGAGCTTAACTCCATTTACCTGGCTTCTGATTCCATCAGCCTGGCGGTACAGCATACCGGCGGTATCGAGTCAGGAACCATCCGCGCGACCGGATACGACGTGTACGGTAATACCGTTCCGGAAGGCATGCCGATAGTGTTTGTCATTCTCGACGGTCCCGATGGTGGTGAACGATTGGGCAATCTCGATACTGCAGGACCCGACACCGTGTACACAAACAGTGACGGCGTTGCGATGACCACGCTGCATTCGGGTACCGTCTCCGGTACCGTGCGTATCCGCGCCTACTCCGACGTGGTGATGTCCAATGCGACGCTGGTATTGATTGCAGCGGGCCCGCCGGCCTACTGTGTCATCGGAGCTGCAGAATGCAACGTTCCGTACTGGGACGACGTGGCCGAGACCAACAATATCACGGCCATTGTATCAGATATCTATTTGAATCCCTGTATTGATTCGACCGTGGTATATTTCTCGACTGACGAGGGCACCATGATGTCGCATCAGGGACGGATTCAGGGCGGCAACGGTATCGCCACCTCGACCTGGTTCTCGGGCAACAACGTGGTCACGGCCGACGGCGACGTCATCATTATTGCCGAGACCGCCGGTGGCACGGTTGCCGATACGGGGCTCTTCTTCAACACGTACATCCCTGCCGTTATGACGCTCAGCGGAACACCGGCGAGTCTGCCGGCCGACGGTTCGTCGAAAGCGTACTTCATGATCGAGGCGGTAGACCTGAATGACAATTGGGTCGTGGGTGGAACCCCGTACGACGCCGAAGCCTATTACGTGGGCGTTGGCGGAGGTACCTTCGAGAACGGCTGCTGGGGTGCCAGCGATCGCGTGATGATCACCTCGACGGTTCTGGAAGTCGACAACTCGCGTGATGGCGTCTCGGGCAACGATGACGGTATCGGTGCCGTGGATGTCATTTCGTTCTGGCACGAAGGTGGAGCGTCCGTGAGTTTCTCACTCCCGCTGACCACCGGATTCGCTTACTCGGGTT
>JAHIVM010000292.1 GCA_018816665.1 Candidatus Zixiibacteriota bacterium | reverse complement strand
TGACGCTGCCTCCCCCATGATTGACCGGTCAAACCGAATACGATTGCCTTCCTCGTCATACTCGAAGAAGCCTTTGCCGGTCTTGACTCCCAGGTGTCCGGCGCGGACCAGTTTGCGGAGGATCGGGCAGGGATTGTACTTGTGCTCCGACAGTTCGTTGAGCAGGTTTACCATCCACGACATGACGACGTCGAGACCCATCTGGTCGGCGAGGGCGAGGGGACCGACATTAAATCCGAACCCCAGTTTCATGGCTTCGTCGATGTCCTCGGCCGAGGCTACCCCTTCCATCAAGACGTGCATGGCCTCGTTGAGCAGCGGCACGATGATGCGGGTGGTTACGTAGCCCGGGTACTCATTGACCGTGATCCACTTTTTGTCCAGCATCTCGGCAAACTGGACGGCCTTCTGGAAGGTTTTGTCATCGGTCCGAAGGCCCTTGACGATTTCCACCAGCGGAATGCGGGTGACCGGATTGAGAAAGTGCATGCCGATAATCTTCTCGGGACGATCGGTAGCCTCAGCTACCTCCGATACCGACAGCGTGCCGGTATTGGTAATCAGCAGGGCCGTTCGCGAGCAAATCCGGTCGAGTTTTTCGAACAGCGATCGCTTGTTTTCCAGTTTCTCCGGAATCGCCTCGAGAATAATCTCGGCTTCCTCGGCCTCGGAGAGATCGGCTGACGGGTATATCCGGGCCAAAATGGCCCGCTTGTCCGATTCGGTAAGGCCCCAGCGGCCGATCTCACGGTCGATGGCTTCCGAAATGCCCTTTTTCCCGCGCTCGGCCAGTTTCGTGGTCTTGTCAACCAGTGTCACCTCATGACCGGCGGTGGCGATTGCCTCCGCCAGCCCCTGTCCCATGACACCGGCTCCGACCACAATAATCGAAGTTGACATATTTCTGCGCTCACTTTCAGCTATTTTCAACGGCGCCAAAAACAGTTTTTTGGGTCGCGCTCAGTATATACCATTTGGGCTATTGGGCAAGCCCTATTTACCTGATCGGTCGGCATTTGCGCCGGTTTTCTATACGCGAAACAGTGGCCGTAATTGTCATGTTTTTGTATAATAGAAAGTAGTTATCCGGGCCCGGCCGGCAGGGTATATTCCTGTGCTGTTCCGACCCCGGAAGCAACCGTACTCCAGAGGGCATAGACGACAGGAGGTGTTGTGACTCAGTATGCAAAACTCGCTTTAGCGGCCCTGACGGCCGTGTTGGTCCTGGCCGGAAGCTCTGTGGCAGTTGAACGGGTAGCGCCGCGGCTCAACGTGATTGAATTCTACGGTGGGTATGCTATCCCCGTGGGCACCTACAACAACCTGGCCGGCATTCCATTTGTGGATGAACTCGGATTCCCCGTCAATCTTGGACTCGATGCCGACGACGCCTGGGATCCGGGCTTCTGCCTGGGTGTCAACTACGGACAGGTGAACAATCAACATTTGGCGGTCACGCTGGGTTTCCTCTACACGCGGGCAAATATCGATGACGATCTTGTTTTTGGCATTGAGCGTCCGAAGGTCAATGTCTACGATGTAAGTGCAAACGTCAACTGGCTGTTTCTGGACCTTCGCCACAACCCGTGGTCGCCCCACTTTGGAGTGGGCTTTCGGGCCGGATTGACCGAGCAGTCGTACAGGGCCTTCTCCAACGAATACGAGCTGACCCTCGATCTGGGGTTCAATTTCGGCGCCGAGGCCAAAGTATGGACCGACCGTCACGGAGCCTTTATGACCCTGGCGTCAATCAATCACTGGTCGTTTACGGCCTCCGATGAACGCCCGCGTGCCCTGGAGATCGGCGGCGGCCTGAAATACTATTGGCGGTGACGGTCGGGGGAGAGGCGCCCGGACTGAAACTCACACCGGACCTTCGGTGTTGTGGTACGGATCGTTTGAATCTAAACCAGAGTAGGATATGACCAACAGACTGTTTGTTTCGTTTTTGACCCTGATCCTGTTTTCTGTGTCGGTGACTTTGATACCGGGCTGCGGCGACGGCGGTACCGACCCGGTGAACCCGCCCGTCATTACGGAATTCTCCGCCGTGCCGTCGGATATCGTCCCGGGCGACTCGTCGCTTCTGACCTACGCAGTCACCGGCGCGGATTCGACCAAGCTGTTTCCGCCGGGCGACCGTCTTACACCGGCATCGTCAGGCTCACTATGGGTCTCACCGCCGATGCCCGCCACCTATACCCTGGTGGCGTACAACAAGGACGGCCGGGACTCGGCCCAGGTTGACATCACGATGTCGGCCTATGTGCCGAGCTTCGTGCAGTTCGATCTGTCCGAGGATACCGTGGTGATTGGTCACAGCAGCGTGCTTACCTGGAAAGCGACCCAGTCGGACTCTATCGTGTTTTCGACCGGTACCACGGCCACCACCGATTCGGGGCAGGTGACTCTGGACCTGTCGACCACGACGGTGATTCGGGCCATCGCCTACAATGCCGTAGCCACCGACACGGCTTTGACCACGCTCACGGTTGAGGTCCCTGATTCGCTTGTGGCTGTCAACGGTTTGTACTACCGCAGCGTTATGGGCGGCAATACGCAGACGCCACAGATCGCCCTGCGGGTGATTGATGACCTCGGCGGTGTGCTACGCAAACCGTGGATACACCTGACCATTGTTGAGGGCGACGGTGCTTTGTCGGCCGATTCCATCCAGCCGGGTGGTACCGAACTGGCCACGGTGAACTACCTGTTTACCGGCGCCCTTGGTCATGCCCTGATCCGGGCATCGGTGCCGGGGGTCGATTCGGTAGACCTGAAAGTCCGGGCCAGCGTCCTGGTCACCGGCGCGCAGGGTCAGATTCAGTACGTGTACTTTGCTGACTCAGCGGATACGTACGCCGATGTCATCGGGTTCAACGGCCTGCCTGACAGGGTTGACTACACGAACTTGTATGGCTTTCCGGTGGCTATTGCGGTGTATGAAGCCAATCTGGCCCTTGATTTCGTTATCTGGGATTCCGCTTTTCCGCCCAATACCGTTCAGGGACATGAGCCGGTCCTCGGCGGATTTGTCATAGACTCCGCCGGCATAACGCATCCCAGGACCAGTGATTCTATAGGCATTGGGTCAACCATAGCGGAAGTGCGGGCCATATACGGAACGGAAGAGGCCACCTGGTACGATCCGGCCATTCCACCGGCCCAGGTGTTTAACTACGGTTCTCAGGGGTTGACCTTCTGGACCACAGTGACCGGCGATTCAGTTGTTTTTCAGATGGATGTTCTGCGGGTGGACACGTCGCCCGATACCAGTGGGGCGGCGCCGCTGAGAATGGGGCGACCCTGACCGGCGAGCAAAATGCCACTGCGACGAAACTGGCGGCAGAACCAAACTTGACATGGTGACCGTTGGGCAATAAATTCAGCCTCAATGAGTTAACCTAAACCTCGGAAAGGCACGATATGCGCAAACCTGGAATTCTGACCATATGCTTTATGTGTTTGCTTGCAGGACTGGTGGCCTGCTCATCCAGTGAGGCCGACAGCACCAAGGTCGACAAACAGTGGAATGATCCGGTGCTTGACTCTCTGGCCCAGATCCGTCACGACATCCGCAACAAGGACAACAAGCTGGTGACGCTGGAAACCAATTATGGCAAAATGACACTGGAGTTATTCCATGATGTTGCCCCGGCTCATGCCGATTCCTTCGTGGCCCGGGCTGTCGACGGTTTTTATGACAGCACGATTTTCCACCGGGTGGTGCAGAATTTCATGATTCAGGGCGGCGACCCGACCGGCACAGGTACCGGCGATGCCGGTTACAATCTGCCTGCCGAATTCAGCGATTTGCAGCATGTCGACGGCACTCTTTCCATGGCTCGCGGTCGCAGCGAAAACTCGGCCTCATGTCAGTTTTTCATCTGTCTTGGTCGGAACCGCAGTACTGAGTATCTCGATGGCAAGTATACGGTGTTTGGCCAGTTGATTAAGGGCTACGACGTTTTGCATGCTATTGGTGATGTCAAAGTCGGTCCCCAGCCGCACGGCGAAAAATCCAAGCCGCTGGCCAAGGTCGCGCTTTTCAAGGCTTATGTCTCTGACAGAGATGGGAATGCCCTGTAGCACTGCGTATGGAGTACCCGGAACAGGTTACCGGCATCGGCGGAGCGGCAGACTGCTCCGCCGCTTGCGTTTAGCCCCCGAACCCGTGAACCCGGCCGCAGGGCGTGTGGAACATCGCCACCCGCGGCTCGTTAGAAGGTAG
>JAHIVM010000291.1 GCA_018816665.1 Candidatus Zixiibacteriota bacterium | reverse complement strand
ATGGTGGCGCTGAAAGGAAACGACATTTCCTCGGTGCCGATCCAGGATGTCGCCGGCAAGCTTCGCAAAGTCACTCACGATCACTCGTGGGTCAAAACCGCGCGATCCATCGGCATTTGTCTCGGTGTCGACATGAGTTCGTCCCTGGCCGATGCCTTCGAGAAGAATGATACATTGTAGCACGTTCACCGGCGGAAGTCTTTCCGCCGGTTCTCTCCTCTTTCATCGAAAGCACGATCGGAGGATCATCGGATGATTCAGCTATCTTTCCACGGTGCAGCCGGTATGGTGACCGGGTCGAAATATCTCCTGCGCACAAACGACGCCTCATTACTCATTGACTCGGGCATGTTCCAGGGACCGGGGCGGATTCGTCAGTTCAACTGGGACCCGTTGCCTTTCGATGCCGGCACGGTGAGCGCGGTCGCGTTGACTCACACGCACATCGATCATATCGGATCACTGCCCCGGCTGGTCAAAGAGGGCTTCTCCGGACCGGCGTACTGTACCGTCCCCACCGCCGACCTGGCGTCGATCTCGCTGCTTGACGCGGCGCATCTGCAGGAAGAAGACGCTGAGTATCGCAACCGCAAAAAGCTGACCCATCACGAGGTCGCTCTGCCGTTATTCACCAGCGATGATGCCGAGCAGGCGATCAATCAGATGAATCCCACGCCGTTTGATTCCTGGGTGTCGGTCGGCGACCATCTGAAATTCCGTTTCCACCGGGCCGGGCATATCCTGGGCGCCGCGGGGGTGGAGGTGGCGGTCTCCGAGAGTGGTCGTGATGTGACGATCATGTTTTCCGGTGATGTCGGGCGTTACGGCAATCCGCTGGTAGTTGATCCCGAGTCGCCGCCGCCCTGCGACTATCTCGTATGTGAATCGACTTACGGAGGCCGGTTGCACGGCGATGAAGATCCAAAAGCTGTATTGACGGAACTGATCAACGATGCAATCGCGCGCAAGTCGGTGTTGCTGATCCCGGCCTTTGCGGTCAGTCGGACGCAGCAGATTACGTATTTGATAAACGGTTTGATCCGGGAGAAACGCATTCCCCCGATTGATGTTCACATAGACTCACCGATGGCCATTTCCGTCACCGATGTGTATTGCAAGCATCATGCGTATCACGAGATCGATATCAAGCAAATCGGCGGGGCAGGGTGTATTCTGGAAGGAAAGAACGTCTACCTGCACCGCAAACGGAAGTCATCGAAGCTGCTCAATAAGTTGAAGGGTCCGGCGATTATCATGTCGGCGAGTGGCATGCTGACCGGCGGACGTATCCTGCACCATTTGATCAACCGCCTCCCGGACCCGTCGACCACGGTGGCGCTCGCGGGCTACATGGCCGAGGGCACGCTGGGCCGTCGTCTGGCCGACGGTGAGACGGAAGTTCGCATCCATAAGCAGGTGATTCCGGTGAAGGCGAAGGTGGTGTCCATGCACGGACTGTCCGGCCATGCCGATTACCTGGAGTTGATGCGCTGGCTGGAGCCGTTGAAGGACGCGCCCAGGAAGGTATTTGTAACCCACGGGGAGTTGTCGCAGTCTGAGGCTATGGCCCAGCGGCTGATAACCGAGAAAAAGTGGCCCTGCCACATCCCCGAAATGCACGAAGTCGCGGAACTCTAGCCGCCACAGTGGGGCACACAGGAAATGACGAAAAAGAAGACTGAACACACCGCCGAAATGATCGCGAAGCTCAAGCGCTCACCGGCCTACAGAATTGCGTACAAGGATCCCGAATTCATGGACAGCGAGTACGCCCGTGCGACTCGTTTGCAGACCGAGCTGTTGAAGACCGAAATCGGGATGAAGCATAATAACATCAAATCGACGATTGTGGTTTTCGGCGGCACGAGGATTATCGAACCGAGTGAGGCCGAAAAGAAGATCGGCGATCTCCAGAAGCGGCTCAAACGATCACCGAACGACCGCGACCTGAAACGGGATCTGCGTATCGCCAAAGCAATCCTGCGTAAGTCGAAGTTTTACGATGAAGCCCGCGAGTTCGCCCGCCTGGTATCGGACGAGTCACAGCAGGACAAAACGCGGGACTATGTGATTGTCACCGGCGGCGGTCCCGGGGTGATGGAAGCGGCTAACCGTGGTGCCCACGACACCGGAGCCAAGTCAATCGGTTTGAATATCACGCTGCCGATGGAACAGGAGCCCAACGCCTATATCTCGCCGGATCTGTGTTTCCAGTTCCACTACTTTGCCATTCGCAAGATGCACTTTCTGTTGAGGGCGAAAGCGCTGGTGGCATTCCCCGGCGGGTACGGTACGCTGGACGAGTTGTTTGAGGCGCTGACGTTGGTTCAAACCGGGATTGTACGGCCCCTGCCGATTGTGCTGTTTGGTGAGGAGTACTGGAAAAGGCTGATAGATTTCGATTATCTCGTGTCTGAGGGAACGATTGACCCCGAAGATATTAAGTTGTTTGTGTACGCCGATAAAGCCGAAGAAGCCTGGAAGTATATCAAGTATTTCTGGAAGGCGCGGGCAGCGTTTTAGCCGTACAGCTTCGAATGAGAAACGGGGACCCGTCGTGACGACGGGTCCCCGTTGCTGTTTGTGTATGCGCCAACTTTATTTCAACAGCAGCATCTTTTTCATATCAGTGAAGTCACCGGCGGTCAGGCGGTAGAAATAGACGCCCGAGGCCTTGCCGGAAGCATCCCATTCGACCTGCTCAAAGCCGCCCTGAGCGATCCCCGCAAAGCGGTCAACCAACTGGCCGGTGACGTTATAGACATTCAATGTCCATTCAGTACCCGGCTTGGTCTGGAAGGCGATAACCGTTTTCGGGTTGAACGGGTTAGGATAGTTCTGCTTCAGATCAAAGCCGGCCGGTACCTGGGTGGAGACGATAGGCTGGCCATCGTAAGTTGCCATCTCGATTTTAAGCACGGGGGCATCGGCGGCCAGGAAGTCACCCACAAAAGCGTGACCCTGCTCAGTGGAGAATACCAGCGCCTGCGTGTTGCCGTCGACCTCGCCGTAGATCAGTTCCATGTTATCAGCGAGCAATATCGGAGTCGTGATGCCGTCGTAAACAACAAATGCGGCGCCTGTTTCAACCGGGGTGTTGATCACGCCGTTGCTGATCGTGAACTCGGCGTACATGGGATTCACTTTCGGGTACGGAGCGGCATCGCCCACAATGACCCGGATCAGGTACACGAGATCGCCCACCGTAAGCGGGATGCCGTCGGCAGTAACATCTGAGGCCGCAATTGAACCCTCAATGTACTCGAACGCACCCAACCCCTTGATGAAATAGGCTGTGAACATGACAGCGTCGGCAATTTCATACGGCAGGCCGTTGAGGTTAATGTCACCGCGGGCGTCGATAGAGTCGGCGCAGATTAT
>JAHIVM010000290.1 GCA_018816665.1 Candidatus Zixiibacteriota bacterium | reverse complement strand
TGTTAGACCATGGCTGTTAAGAAATTTCGCCCTGTTACCCCGTCGCTGAGATTCCGCACGGTTCCGACGTTTGATGAAGTGACATCAGCCGTTCCGGAGAAATCGTTGCTGGAACCCCTGAAAAAGAGCGGCGGCCGCAACAACAAGGGGCGCGTGACTGCCCGTCACCGTGGCGGTGGCCACCGGCGGCATTATCGCGTGATTGACTTCAAACGCAACAAGCGCGACATTCCCGCCCGCGTTGCGTCCATCGAATACGATCCCAATCGCTCGGCGCGTATTGCCCTGCTGCATTATGTCGACGGCGAGAAGCGATACATCATCGCGCCGGACGGCGTGCAGGTCAACGACATGCTGATGGCCGGTGAGACGGCTGAGATCCGCGACGGTAACGCACTGCCGCTGGAACGCATGCCGCTTGGCAGTACCGTCCACAATATCGAGATGCGCCCCGGTAAGGGCGGGCAGCTCGTACGCTCGGCCGGTACGGCCGCGCAGTTGGTGGCGAAAGAAGGAAACAAAGTCACGATCAAAATGCCGTCAGGTGAAGTTCGCCTGATCCCCGGCTGCTGCTTCGGCGTTCTCGGTCAGGTTGGTAACGTTGACCACAAAAACGTCATTTGGGGCAAGGCCGGCGCGGCACGCTGGCGCGGCTGGCGGCCGAAAGTCCGCGGTGTCGCTATGAACCCTGTTGATCACCCGATGGGCGGTGGTGAAGGACGGACCTCCGGTGGTCGTCATCCCTGCACCCCATGGGGCAAGCCGACCAAGGGATACAAGACGCGTAAAAAACGCAAGTCCCTTGATCATCTGGTGGAAGATCGCAGGAAAGGTAAACAGTAACGGAGAATGATATGCCTCGTTCGCTGAAAAAGGGTCCGTACATTGAGGCCAAGCTGCAGAAGAAGGTCGGTGATGTCAACAAGAGCGGTGACAAGAAAGTCATCAAGACTTGGTCCCGCCGGTCGACCATCAGCCCCGATTTTGTCGGACTGACGTTCGCCGTTCATAATGGCAACAAATTCATTCCCATCTACGTGACCGAAAACATGGTGGGACACAAGCTGGGCGAGTTCGCCCCTACCAGAACCTACCGTGGTCATGGCGGGAAACTTGTGGAACGTACGTCGCAGCTAAAAGGGTAGATGAACGATGACCCAGGAAGTACAATCACCGGTCAAGGACAGGATCCTCGCTCAGATAAAAGCGATGGAAGAGTCTGACAGGCAGAAAGTAATCAAGACGAGCGCCCGACGCGTCAAGGTGCGTCCCGAGTATGTCGGTCACACACTGGCGGTGTTCAACGGTGAAGAATACAAGAAGGTGCGGATCACCGGCGAGATGAAGGGGCGGACCCTTGGTCAGGTCGTGCCGCGGTTGACGCCGACGGCGCAGATCAAGTTTGTCAGCATTCCGCAGAAGAAAATGCGGCTGGTGGCGGACCTGGTGATCGGCCTGCCGGTGGAACAAGCCATCAATATTCTGACCTTCACGCCGAAAATCGCTGCCAAACACATGGTGCGCACGCTCAAGTCGGCCATCGCCAATAAACTGTCGATCGAAGGTACCGCCGCGCTGAATCCGGAAGATCTGTATGTTCGTCGGATCGTGGTGAGTGCCGGTCCGACCGCCAAGCGGATTCGGTTCCAGTCGATGGGACGTGTGTTCCGGTACAAAAAACGGTTCTGTCACCTGGCTATTTATCTGGGTGAGCGGACGCCGAAGGTGGAGACGGTGGTGTCCGAGACCACCGGCAAGAAGACGGTCAAAAAGGCCGGCGGGACCAGGACCGCGGGCAAGAAGGCGACGACCGCCAAAAAGAAGACTGCCAGGAAGACAACCGCCGCGAAAAAGAAGGCGGCGCCGAAGACTCAGGCCAAGGCTACGAAGAAAGCGGCCCCGAAGGCCAGGACCGAGGCTAAGAAAGCAACGACGACCGACACTCAGAAAGATGCTGAGTAGTCGGCGCGAAATGAAGACGTCGTTGCTCGCAAGAAGTGTTGAGAAGGATACGTAAGGAGTAAACTTTGGGACAGAAGACACATCCCATAGGTTTCCGGCTGGGAATCATCAAACCGTGGAACAGCAGGTGGTACGCTTCCGACAGGAATTTTGCCGACCTGGTCTACGAAGACATGATGGTCAAGCGCTATATCACTCGGCGCCTTGACAATGCGGGGATTGCGAAAGTCGTGATCTCGCGCGCGCCCAAAAAGGTCACCGTGGATATTATGACCTCCCGTCCGGGAATCGTTATCGGTCGCCGCGGCGCCGAGGTCGATAAGCTGCGCGAAGAGTTGCAGCTTCTGACCAAGAAGGATATTCTGTTGAATATCGTCGAGGTTCGGAAACCGGAACTGGATGCCAAACTGGTGGCCGACTCGGTCGCCCGGCAGCTTGAGGGTCGTGTCTCCTTCCGTCGGGCCATGAAGAAATCACTGGCTGCGACGATGAAGATGGGTGCCCAGGGCATCAAGATTCAGTGTGGTGGACGACTGGGCGGCGCTGAAATCGCCCGGGTGGAAAAGTACATGGACGGTCGCGTGCCGCTGCATACGATTCGCGCCGATATCGACTACGCTACTTCGACCGCGCACACCACCCACGGGTGCATCGGCATCAAGGTGTGGATCTGCCGCGGCGAGGTTCTGGAGAAGGGCCTGTTCTTCGGTACTGACGAAGACAAAAAGGCGGCCGAGGATCATTCCGGCGGCATGCCCGGACCGGGCCGTCGTGGTCGCGATGCCGGTCGCGGCGGTGCTCGCAAGCCGAGACCCCGTGGTCGCTTGCGCCGTGCTCCGGGCGAACGCCCGGCTCCGCGTGGACGTCGCCCCGATGACAACCGTGGCCCGGCGCCGCAGGGAAGACCTGCCGAGGGCGGAGCCCCGGCCCCGAAGGCGCCTGCCGATAAGCCGGCCCCGAAGGCGAACAAACCGGATGCGGAAAACTGATCTAGCTAATGGAGTTTGGTAACCAATGTTGATGCCCAAGAGGACAAAGTTTCGCAAAGTTCAGCGCGGCCGGCTAACCGGCAAAGCCAAAGGTGGAGCTGCGGTGAGTTTTGGGGACTTCGGATTGAAGGCGATGGAAGCCTGCTGGATCACGAATCGCCAGATCGAGGCCGCACGTATCGCCATGACCCGTCACGTGAAGCGCGGCGGAAAGATTTGGATCCGGGTATTCCCGGACAAGCCGATCACCAAGAAGCCGGCCGAAACCCGCATGGGCAAAGGTAAGGGCGCTCCCGAGTACTGGGTAGCGGTGGTCAAGCCGGGTCGGATCCTGTTTGAGATTCAGGGTGTGTCTGAAACACTGGCCAGAGCCGCGTTGCGCCTGGCGGCGAACAAGCTCCCTCTGAAGACCAAGTTTGTAACACGAGCCGAAACAGAGGCAGTTTGATATGGGTATGCATGAGTTGCGCGAGCTGACGCGCACCGAACTGGTACAGAAGAAGAACGAAGCCGAGGACGAACGCTTCAATTTGATGATGCGGAAGTCCTTCAAGGCTCTCGATAACCCCCTTCGTCTTCGCCACCTCCGTCGTGAGGTCGCTCGGATCAATACCGTATTGGCCGAGGACGAGCAGGGCATTCGCAAGCTTGCTCAGAGCAAAACGTCCATTCTGGATGAGGCAGACTCTGGGAAGAAAGCCAAGGAGTAGCCGGGAGTAGCAGATGAGCGAGAAGACCGAAAGAAATTATCGCAAAATGCGCGTGGGGATCGTGGTGTCCGACGCCATGGACAAGTGCATTGTGATCCGTGTAGATCGCCAGATGAAGCACCCGCTGTACAAAAAGCCGGTGAAGGCGTCGTCAAAGCTGTACGCCCACGACGAGAGCAACGATGCTCACGTTGGTGATCGGGTACGCGTGATGGAAACCCGTCCGCTGTCCCGTCTGAAGCGCTGGCGGCTGGTTGATGTTGTTGAACGGGCGAAGTAAGCCGGCCGTTGTTGCTGCAGGTTGTGAAAGGTAGCCGAAGATGATTCAGGAATATACAGTGCTGTCGGTAGCGGACAATTCAGGTGCCAAGAAGGCTATGTGCTTCCGCGTTCTGGGCGGCAGCAAAAAGAAGTACGCCTCCATCGGTGATATTATTGTGGTTACCGTGAAAGAGGCCATTCCCGGCGGCACGGTGAAAAAGTCGGAAGTGTGTAAGGCGGTGGTCGTGCGGACCAAAGCGCCCGTTCGTCGACACGACGGGTCGTTGATCCGTTTCAGCGACAACGCTGCCGTGATCATCAACGATCAGAAAGAGCCGCGCGGTACCCGTATTTTTGGTCCCGTGGCCCGCGAACTTCGTGATAAACAGTTCATGAAGATCATTTCTCTCGCCCCCGAGGTGCTGTAAGGGAGTCGTGAAGTATGTCGATTAAAAAAGGCGATAACGTATACGTTCGATCCGGGGACGACAAGGGGAAGACCGGTCGTGTCCTGTGGGTGAACACGAAGAAGAAGACGATCCTGGTGGAAGGCGTCAACATGCAGAAAAAGCATCAGAAGCCGTCGCAGAAGTCTCCCAAGGGTGGCATACTCTCGGTCGAGGCTCCCGTCCATCTGAGCAACGTCGCCCTGTTTGTGCAGACCGATGCCGGCCCGACGCCGACTCGGGTTCGCACCAGGACTATTGATGAAGGTGGCAAAAAGGTGAAAGCCCGCATTGCCAGTCGGACCGGAGAAGAAATCTAGGTAGGGTACGTTCCATGTCGAGACTGAAAGACAAATACCAGAGCGAGATCAGGCCGAAGCTGATGGCGGAGGGGTCCTACCACTCCATCATGGAAGTGCCCAAGGTGACCAAAATAACGGTCAACATGGGTATCGGCGAAGCCACGCAGACGCCGAAGGCTCTTGAGGCGGCCGTTGAGGACCTGACCCAGATTACGGGTCAGAAACCGATCATCACGAAAGCACGCAAGAGCATTTCCAACTTCAAACTGCGTCAGGGCATGCCGATCGGCTGCGCCGTGACCCTTCGTCGCGACCGCATGTACGAGTTCCTCGATCGGCTGATCAGCATAGCGATGCCGCGTATTCGCGACTTCCGGGGGATCAGTCCCAAGTCGTTCGACGGTCGCGGCAATTACAATCTCGGGTTGAAAGAGCAATTGATCTTCCCGGAGATTAACTATGACAAGATAGACAAGATACGCGGCATGACGGTGTCGATTACCACGACCGCCAGGACGGATGACGAAGCCCGGCAGTTGTTGACCGAACTGGGAATGCCGTTCCGCAAGTAGGAGTCCCATGGCTAAGAAGTGTCTAGTAGAAAAGCAGAAGCGGACGCCGAAGTTTCAGGTCCGTGCATACAGCCGCTGCCGCCGTTGCGGTCGCCCTCGGGCGTTTATGAGACGGTTTGGGATCTGTCGCATCTGTTTCCGTGAAATGGCTCTTTCCGGCGAGCTGCCCGGCGTGGTAAAGGCAAGCTGGTAAGCAAGAGAGAATCTGTTAGGAGATTGATTCAATGAGTATGACCGACCCGGTCGCTGATATGCTGACGAGGATCAGGAACGGCTCAAAGGCTCGCAAGCCCGCCGTGAGTATCCCAGCGTCAAACCTTAAGCGGGAAATAGTGCGCATTCTTATGGAAAACAACTTCGTGCGCGATTCCGCTGACATTCCGGACAACAAGCAGGGCATTTTGCGGGTATACCTGCGCTACGCCCGGGGCGACAAGCCGGTCATCAAGGGATTGCAGCGAGTTTCCCGACCCGGCCTGCGCAAGTTTTACAGTGCCGATGAAGTGCGGCTGTCCGTTCACAATTCCCGTGGAATCTCTATTCTCTCGACTTCACTGGGCGTGATGACCAACTTCGATGCGGCCACCAAGAACATTGGCGGCGAGATCATGGTCAGGTGCTGGTAAGAAAAGGATTATAAGTCATGTCGCGTGTAGGTAAAGCCCCGGTAGCAATACCGGATAAGACCAAGATCGAGATCAACGGCCCCCATGTCGTTGTCACCGGCCCCCTGGGTTCTCTGGAGCGCACTATCCACCAGGATATGACGGCGGCTATCGAGGGCCGCGAGCTGGTGGTCACACGTCCGTCCGATCAGAAACGCCACAGAGCCCTCCACGGGTTGACCCGTGCCCTTATTGCCAACATGGTTGAAGGCGTATCCAAGGGATATGTCATCACGCTGAAGATGGTTGGTGTCGGCTATCGCGCCGAGGTGAGGGGTAAAACGCTGGTGTTGTTTCTCGGATACTCGCATCCCATCGTGTTCACGCCGCCGGACGGTGTGACGTTTGAGGTGCTTCCCAAAGAGAGTAAGATCCTTGTCAAAAGTATTGATAAGGAATTGGTTGGTCAGGTTGCCGCCAAAGTACGGTCCTTCCGCAAACCCGAGCCTTACAAGGGCAAGGGCGTCCGTTATGAGGACGAGCAGGTCCGGACCAAGGCCGGTAAGACCGCAGGTTAATAGAACGATTGGTGTAAGAGATCATGGCGGACAAAAACGTAATTAAGAACCGAATGGCAGACCGGCGTCGTCGGCGCGTTCGCGGCAAGGTTGCCGGGACTGCGGGACGTCCCCGTCTGACCGTCTGCAGGTCGTTGAACAATGTTATCGTGCAGGTTATCGACGACGTCAATCGGGTTACTCTGGTTGGACTGGCATCCAACTCGCAGGCCATGAAGGACGCTCTTGCAGAGGGTGATAACAAAACGATCGCAGCCAAGAAACTCGGGTTGAAGGTCGCTGAACTGGCCAGGGCCAAGGGCATTGAGCAGGTTGTGTTCGACCGCAACCATCACGTGTACCACGGTCGTGTCAAGGCGGTTGCCGATGGTGCCCGCGAAGGCGGATTGAAGTTTTGAAAATTGTGGTTTTTGGACATAAACGAGGTTAGGATTGGCTAGGTACGAACAAGAATCCTTCGAATTCGAAGAGAAAGTAATCGCGGTCAACCGGGTGGCCAAAGTGGTGAAAGGTGGACGTCGGTTCAGTTTCACTTCCATGGTGACGGTGGGTGACAAGCGCGGTAAGGTTGGCGTTGGTCTCGGCAAGGGCCGTGAAGTGGCTGATGCCATCCGCAAGGGCGCCGATGCCGCCCGCAAGGCGATGGTGGAAATCAATCTTACCGACAAGGGCACGATTCCCCATCGTATCGATGGCCGGTTCGGAGCAACGACAGTTGTGATGCGTCCGGCGTCACCCGGTACCGGTGTGATTGCCGGTGGTGCGGTGCGCGTGATTCTCGAGACGCTGGGCGTGCAGGATATCCTGGCCAAGGTGCTGGGCAGCCGCAACACAACCAATGTCGTTAAGGCAACAATCAACGGACTGCTGGATCTCCGCACCCGCGAGCAGGAACTGAATTTCCGCGAAGGTGCCTGATCGGCTGGGAGTTAGAGTAGAATGGCCAGACTGAAAGTTACTCAGGTTCGTAGTACGATCGATCGGAAGGAGCCCCAGAAACGCACGATCGCGGCGCTGGGACTCGGCAGAATTCGCCGGTCGGTGGTTCACAACGACACGCCGCAGATTCGCGGCATGATCAGGGCGGTCATCCACCTGGTCGAAGTTGAAGAGATTGACTGAGCAAAGTAGACGATTGAAACTGAGGCGTCAAAAATGGATCTGCATAATCTAAAGCCTGCAGCAGGCTCGAAAAAAACTCGCAAGCGCGTGGGACGCGGTCCCGGCAGCGGTCTGGGCAAAACGTCCGGGCGCGGTCACAAGGGACAGGGTTCGCGCAGTGGCGGGGGGAACCGTCCGGCCGGATTCGAGGGCGGACAGATGCCGCTGTATCGCCAGCTGCCGAAGTTCGGCTTTTTTAATAAGTTCAAAAAGGAATACCAAATCGTGAACCTGGTCGACCTGGCCCGTGTCGAGGCGGGTGAGGTCTCTCCCGAAACACTGCAGGAAGCAGGTTTGATCAGGAACGCCTCTCAGCCGGTTAAGATTCTCGGTAACGGCAACGTTGAGAAAGCCTACAGCGTCAAAGCTGCCGCGTTCTCAAAGTCGGCTGCCGCCAAAATCGAGGCCGCGGGAGGAAAAGCCGAGGTGGTCAAGTGATAGATAAGATAGTCTCGATCTTCAAGGTAGAAGAACTACGAAAACGTATCTTGTTCACTCTGGGGCTGTTTGTCATTTACCGGATTGGCGGTCATATCCCCACGCCCGGTGTTGACGGCTCGGTGATCGCCGCCGCGCTCTCGCAGCAGTCGATCTTCGGCCTGCTTGATCTGTTCGCCGGCGGTGCGTTCGCCAAAGCGACCATCTTTGCGATGGGTATCATGCCGTACATCTCGGCATCGATTATGTTGCAGCTCCTCGGTGCCGTGGTGCCGTACCTGCAGCGCCTGCAGCGCGAGGGCGAGGAAGGCCGTCGGAAGATCACCCAGTACACCCGGTACCTGACCGTGCTTATCGCCGGTTTGCAGGCCTGGGGAACGGCCGGTTTCCTGACTACCATTGAATACAATGGTATCAAGGCGGTGCATATGGATACCGGATGGTTCATTATGCTGACCATCCTGACTTTTACCTGCGGGACCATCTTCATTATGTGGCTGGGTGAGCAGATCACCGAGCGCGGTATCGGCAACGGTATTTCGTTGATCATCTTCATCGGTATTATTGCCCGCTTCCCGGATGCCGTCTATTTTGAAATCACGCAGCTCTGGAACGGGCTTCGCCCGATCTGGCTCGAGGCGATTATTATAGCCATGATGCTCGGCGTGGTAGCGTCGATTATCCTGATCACGCGCGCGCAGCGCAAGATCCCGGTGCAGTATCCCCGCAAGGTGGTTGGTCGCCGTGTGTTTGGCGGCGCCCAGACACACCTGCCTTTGTCGGTGAACTCGGCCGGTGTTATCCCGATCATTTTCGCCCAGTCCATCATGTTCCTGCCGTCGACCGTGGCCCAGTTGTTCCCGAATGTGGAATGGCTCAAGAACCTGGTCGCGTATACGCTGTCGCCGGGTAGCTTCTGGTACAGCATTATTTATGGTGCGATTATTGTGTTCTTCGCGTTTTTCTACACCGCGATTGTGTTTAATCCGATGGAAATCGCGGACAATATGCGCAAGAACGGGGGCTACATTCCCGGGATTCGTCCGGGTAAAAATACCGCTCAATACGTGGAACGGGTGCTGACACGCATCACGCTGCCGGGTGCCATCTTTTTTGCCGCCATCGCCATCCTGCCGTGGGTGCTGATTGCCCAGTTTGATGTCAACTTCTTCTTCGGTGGCACCGGTTTGCTGATTGTTGTTGGTGTGGCGTTGGATACGCTGCAGCAGATTGAGTCGCACCTGGTGATGAGACACTATGACGGCTTCCTCAAACGAGGAAAGATCCGTGGGAGGTCAATGTAGCATGAATTTGGTATTTCTCGGCCCGCCAGGATCGGGCAAAGGTACGCAGGCCAAAAAACTGGCCGAAAAGCTCGGATACGTTCATCTGTCAACCGGCGATGTCCTCCGCAAAGCGGTGAAGGACGGCACGGAGCTGGGCAGGAAGGCCGACGGCTTCATGCAGGCCGGTGAGCTGGTCCCGGACGAACTCATCATCGGCATGATCGAGGAACTGGTCAGTGCCGGCGCTCTGAAGAACGGGTTTATTCTGGACGGCTTCCCGAGGACGATTCCGCAGGCTGAAAGCCTGGACATCATGTTTGAGAAATACAAAATCAAGCTGGACAAAGCCGTGCTGTTGCACGTTGGCGATGCAGAAGTTACCAAACGCCTGCTGGGCCGTGCTGAGATTGAAGGCCGGGCCGATGACAACGCCGAGGTGATCAAAAATCGCATTGAAATCTACAAAAAGCAGACCGCTCCAATCGAGCAGTTCTACCGCGGTCAGTCCATCCTCACCGAGGTGAAGGGTGAAGATACGCCGGAAAACGTGTTCGAGGCCCTGCTGAAGGTCGCGAAATAGAGAAATCGACGACTACGTGATATTGTTGAAGAGCAAAACTGAGATAGAAACCCTCCGCCGCGCCGCCCGCGTGGTGGCCCAGACGCTGGATATGGTCGAGGCCGAGCTTCGTCCCGGCATGACCACCGGCAAGCTGGATGAACTCATTGAGAGTTTCATCCGGTCCCAGGGCGCAATCCCGGGATTTAAGGGCTATCAGGGCTTTCCGGCCTCCGCCTGCATCTCCATTGATGACGAGGTGGTGCATGGAATTCCCGGGAAGCGCGAAATCCGCGAGGGAGAGATCGTTTCAGTTGATGTTGGTACGGTGGTTGATGACTATTACGGTGATTCAGCTCGGACCTTTGCCGTTGGAGAGGTTAGCGAAGAAAAGCGACGTTTGCTCGAATATACTCGCAAATCGCTCGAGGCAGGTATTGACAAAGCTCGAAATGGCAATAAATTAGGTGAGATTTCGGCAGCCGTCCAGGAAGTGGCGGAAAGCCAGGGGTACGGTGTCGTACGGCAGTTGGTCGGTCATGGGATCGGCCGCAGTATGCACGAGGAACCCCAGGTACCCAACTTCGGTTCTGTTCAAGAGGGGCCGGTTCTGAAGACCGGTATGGTCATCTGTATTGAACCGATGATCAACATGGGTACCTACGAAGTGAAAACACTGCCGGACGGTTGGACCGTCGTTTCGGCTGATGGCAGCCCGTCGGCACATTTTGAACATCAGGTCGCCATTACGGATGACGGTCCTGATATTTTGTCGTTAGCCTGAAGGAAGATATGGCCAAAGAAGAGACAATCACAGTTGAGGGCAAGGTTATCGAACCGCTGCCCAATGCGATGTTCCGGGTAGAACTGGATAACGGCCATGTCGTGCTGGCGCATATTTCCGGCAAGATGCGTATGCACTTCATCAAGATCCTGCCGGGCGACAAGGTGACGATGGAATTGTCGCCGTATGATTTGTCGCGGGGCCGGATTACGTACCGGTACAAGTGAACACAACCTTTGAATTGCGGCGGTAGATATGAAAGTAAAGTCATCTATCAGGAAACGTTGCGAGCACTGCAAGATAGTGAAGCGCAGGGGCATACTTCGGGTTATCTGCAAAAAGAACCCGAATCACAAGCAACGTCAGGGTTAAGAAATACGTAGTTGTTTCACGATAGAGGAGTGACGAATTGGCTCGAATAGCTGGTGTAGATCTTCCGAAGGATAAACGGGTAGAGATCGGATTGCGGTACATTTTTGGTATCGGTCCGCACATCTCCAGCCAGATTCTCAAGAAGACCGGTGTAAGTCCGGACACCCGGGTAAACAAGCTGACGGAAGAGGAAGTCGCCAAACTGCGTGCGGTCATCGAAAATGACTACACCGTAGAAGGTAACCTTCGTGGAGAGATCTCCATGAACATCAAGCGACTGATCGATATCGGCAGTTACCGCGGGCTTCGGCATCGCAGGGGTTTGCCGGTGCGGGGACAACGCACCAAGACAAACGCTCGTTCTCGTAAGGGACCGCGCCGTGCGGTAGGTGGATTGAAGAAGAAGCCGCCGGGCGCCAAGTAGACAGTTTGACACAAAGGTTTTGAAGTGGCAGATCCAAAGAAGAAAAGAACTAAAAAGAAGGCCGGGCGGGTTGACGCACACGGTGTGGTCCATGTCAAGTCGACCTTCAACAACACGATCATTACCATCGCCGATACGGCCGGGAAGACCATTTCCTGGGGTTCCGCCGGCAAGGTAGGGTTCAAGGGATCGAAGAAGTCGACGCCGTTTGCTGCCCAGCTGGCAGCCAGTAACGCCGCCAAGGAAGCCATGGACCTCGGACTTCGCAAGGTTGAAGTCTGGGTGAAGGGCCCCGGTTCCGGTCGTGAAGCGGCGATTCGATCGCTGTCCGCCGCCGGTCTTGAGATTACGGTCATTAAAGATGTGACCCCGATACCGCACAACGGCTGCCGTCCGCCCAAACGCCGCCGCGTGTGATGTAGTGTACGAAAGAAGTTGTGCTTAGTTTATAGTAGGAGAGTTGATGGCTCGTTATACACAGGCAAACTGCAAACTCTGCCGTCGGGAAGGCGAAAAGCTCTTTTTGAAGGGCTCGCGTTGTATGAGCGACAAGTGCGCCATAGAACGACGTCAGTACGCGCCCGGTCAGCACGGCCAGAACTTCCGTCGGAAGGTCTCGGCCTACGGTCTGCAGTTGCGTGAGAAACAAAAGGTCCGCCGCACCTATGGCGTTCTTGAAAGTCAGTTCCGCAACTACTTCAAGAAAGCCGACCAAAAGGTGGGCATTACAGGTGACAACCTCATGCAGATGCTCGAGGTTCGCCTGGATAATCTGGTGTACCGACTCGGCTTCGCACCGTCGCGTAAAGCCGCCCGACAGATCGTACGGCACCGTCACATCATGATTGACGGTCGCATCACCGACATCCCCTCATACCAGGTGAGACCCGGTCAGGTGATCAAGGTGAAGGACAAGTCCAAGAATCTGGATATAATCCACGGTGCGCTCAAGATGGGGCGTGGCGATGATATCTCATGGCTGAGATTAAACAAGGCGTCTTTGGAGGGGGAACTGGTGGAGATCCCGAAACGCGAGGATATCCCCATGACCGCCAACGAACAGCTCATTGTTGAGTTGTACTCCAAATAACGGATTATCCGCCTGGAGGTCATTTATATTATGAAATGGAAGCCTTTGACCATGCCGAAGGAAGTCGTCAACGACCAGTCTTCGGCGACGGACAATTATTCGCGCTTTATTATCGAGCCCTTGGAAAGAGGGTATGGCGTTACGCTGGGTAACTCCTTACGTCGTGTGTTGCTGTCTTCGATCCAGGGAGCGGCGGTAGTGTCGATACGAATCAAAGGCTGCT